>DATENM010000064.1 GCA_035275065.1 Blastocatellia bacterium | reverse complement strand
CTGCTGGCCTTCGTCGGCCGAGAGGTGTTCGAGGACTTCGATGCAGACGATCAGATCATAGGACTGCGGCAGCGGCTCGGTCAGCGAGCCGGTGCGGCAGAAGGGGCGGATGTCTTCGCGCACTTGCGAGATGGCGTACTCCGAAATGTCTATCCCGTAGGCGGCGACTCCGCGATCACGGAGCGATTCAACTAAAAGGCCGATGGCACACCCCGCGTCGAGCAAGGTTGTTGGGCGGAAGGCGTTGACTATGCGGTTAGCGACAGAGCCAAAGAAGCCGAGCCAGACTTCGTCGCGGTCATAAGGCCGATCACCGCAGCCGTGCGCGTAATAGTATGCGTCATAGGATTTCGATATACTTCGTGAGTCCATAATCAAGTTCTCTCGCCCATACCCGCCGAGAAAGCGCCTCACAGGCGCTACGCATTCTTGCAGGAAAGCGGCCCTGCATTCAAGCTCGATCCTTTTCAGAAAAACTAATCGGAGCCAGGAGATTTGATCAATCGAAAATCGGTAATCTGGATCCGGTTCTGTCCCGTCGCGGCAGGCCCATAAGCCGGTCTGATCATGATGCCTGTCAGACGCGTGTCATAGCTCGTCTCCAAAAGCTTCAAGTCATAACTGTACGCGTGCAGCCCGGCGTCGCCCAGCAGCGGGATCGTCACCGCGATGTCCTCGTGGAATCCGACCTGCTCGTTGATCTTATAGTAGATCTTAACCGCCCGCCTTTCGATCTCAGGGGGGACAGAGAGGCGAATGTAGAAATGGGAGTAATCGCCGATCCGTACGTTTAAAGGCGCAATGTATTCAATCGTTGGATTTTGGTCTGAAATGAACCAGGTGGCCGGCGCGCCGCTCTCCTTGCCCGTAGCCACCATGTTGGCTGCCCGCCACAATTGACGGTCCGACACGTCAAGCCGCAAGTCATCGGGGGTCGTCGGAATGAACATCGGAGAAAGGTCAGTGTTTGACGGCCTCCTCTGTCCATCGGCATTCACAGGCGGCGCAGAGCCATCTAGATAGAGATCAATATAAGGATAGCGATACATCGCCCAATCGTCAGCCAGATTTCCGCCGCCGCTCGAAGACAGCCGCATCGTCAGGGTCTGCCCCGCATAATCTGAGAGCGGTATGGTAAACGGATGCCACTCGCGTTGATCTGCTCTCAAGTATTGGCTGAAGGCCAGCGCCGCAGACTTACCTCCCGCCTGGATATAAACTTCAAAGATTATACCGTCGGCAATCAGCTCTCTCGGTGCGCCTTCGCTTACAGCAATCGCGGAATGAAAATCGGCTTGCTTGAGATTGGCTGGCAAAGCGACTGTCCAGGAGACTGAGTTCGGCGTGTGCAAAAAGAGATTCAGATGTCTGTAGTCGGAAAACGGCACAGGAGTGGCTGAAAGGTCCGCCGACCACCAGACGTCAGGCAAGCCAGGCGTCTCCTTTAGACGAACGGTGTCGAGCAGGAAGTCGCCTTGCAGCGTCCACTGCTGGTGATCCGAGAAGGCTGACAACCGATGCTTTTCAAGCAGCCCGCCCATTACATCCATGTAGTAAGGGATTCCTACTGGCCATATTACCAGCGTGTTCTCGCCATAGGTCGGGGCGGTCTTGTAGTTGCGCACGGAGGCAGCCGAGGCTGGAGCGCGCGTCTTCAAAAATATCGTCTTGTCTGCGAAGGTGAGATTGGAAGTGATAAACAATATTGCGATGAGCAGCAGCGTTGCCGCGCCCCAAACCAGAGGGGTCCAGGAAATGATCCTGCTGCGAGGCGACGCTCCCGCAGGCGCCGCCGCCCGATTCGTCCACAACACGTAGGCGAGTCCGATGAGGCCCAACCAGAAAGGCATTGAAATGGTCGTATACCATGGAGCGATTGAGTCACGAAATATGCTGATCTGCCATGCGCTGAGCAAGCTCGATGCGATGAACGAAAGCGCCGGCACGGACTGCCTGAGCGCCGGCAGCGAACGCCTGCTTGCCAGCAACACAAGCCCTATTGTCAACAAGACCAGGCCCAGAATCCCATTCTGCGTCGCCATCGTGAGCGGCAGGTGATTGATGCCGATGTTGTTTGAGAACGGCCTGCCGATGGTATCTATCACAAAGACGTAATTGAATAGAGATTTGATCGTCGAGCGGGTTCCTTGAGGCTGGTTGAGGATGAGAAAATAGATGTAAGGCATCGTGGAGAGCGCCGCCGCCGCCAGCCAGATCGCGTAATGAAGGATTTTACGGCAGCCGAGCAGCACGAGCCCGATCAGAAACAAAGGCCAGGCAATAGGCCCGCTGCCGAATGACAGCGTTGCGATGACGCCTCCGGCTGCCATCACCAGTGTGCCTTTAAGGGTATTCGGATAGCGGGCCAGCCCCCATACGCCTAACGCGAGCCCCAACTGGTTGAAGCCCATACACATCGTCTGAAAGTCGTGCTCGAACACGCTGATTTGCGACACGGAAAAAACCAGCGTGGAAAGCACAGGCCATAATGCCAAGGATACGAAACCGCGCCTGGCGCCAGTTAAGTGTGTGAACGAGTTATGAATCAGTGCCAGCTTAATGGCGGCCAGTAAGATTCCAAAATATAAGACCGAGTAGACATTGAAATGAGTCAAACGAGCCATCGCGATGTAGGCGAGCGCCGGGAACAGATTCGAATGAGTAAAAAAGAAGGTGTCGCGTATGAAGAACCGCCAGTCGTAAGTCCCATCAAGCACGCGACCGAGAAACCTGTCCATGAAGAAAGCGTCGTCGCTGGAAGGGGTGTTCGCGCCGGTCGTGGCAATAATGTGGATGATATTGAGCAGCGGCAGTAGAGTTAAGAAGGCGGCGCCGGCGATTGCGATGTAGCGTGCAGCGTTGCGCCGACGCATAGGAAACGTTCTTTTGACCATGGGTTCTATGCCGGATTTGGTATCGACGTCGTCGCGCGAAATCAAACCGCCGCGCGGCTCCGGGACTTTGCCGAGTGCGCCCGCTGCGGCCATCTGCCCAACATTCTGGCGAGACAGCCTTGCGCCAGCACCCTCGCATATCCCAAGCCGACGCGCGAGAAGACGAATTTGGATTCGCCGGCCATGCGCCGTCCCTGTCGCCCTTTCAGTTCGCGAATCTTTCCGCCGGCGAGCCAGGTCTTCAGCGTGATTTCAGGCGAGATTTCAAAGCCGCCTGATTCGAGGCTCAACCCGCGTATGTAATCTATATCGAACCCGCGAAATGCGTAGGTAATGTCGCTCAGGTGCACCCCCACAAGCACGCGACAAAGTAGGCGATACCAGAAATGGTAGAAGCGATACAAGAAGCCTATGTTCGCGTGATCTTCAGCGCCCATATACCTGGACAGTAAAACGAGGTGACAGCCCTCTCGCTTAATGCTCTCATGAAAATCCGGGATGGCCGCCAGCGGGTCTACCAGGTCGCCCATCACGACGATGCCGACTTTCCCCGAAGCGTGCTTGATGCCAAACCGTATGGCGTTTCCGATGCCGCGCGGCAGCCCCTTGTGCAGCGCTTTGACCCGGCTGTCGGCGTTAGAGAGGATGAACGCCTCGCGGAATGTATAATCGTCGCTGCAATCGTCAATGATGAGTACCTCAGCCGACAGGTCGCTCTGTTCGATCAGCGCCGTCAGTTTCTGCACCAGCGTCGGGATGTTCTGCTCTTCATTCAAGCAGGGGACGATTATGGAGATTTCAGGATTCAACGCCGGCCTCCTTTATTGCGACGATTAGAAACTGCTGCCCGAACACGCGCCACGCGATGGGCAGGCGTAAGTACAGGCGCACAAGCCAGGCCCACTGCGGCAATCGTGACTTGGTCGAGAAAGGCAAGAACCTGGCGATGACCCGCTCAAAGCTTGAAAACTTCGCCAGCCGCAGCCCCTCGACCATCGAGGCTTCGGTGTAGGCGCAGTAGTGGTCAAAAAAATCGAAGTAGTTGCGGAAACAATACTTGAAATTCGGCTGCAATATGATGAGCCAGCCGCCCGGCTTCAGCACCCTGTGAAAATCTACGAGCGCCCGCAACACGTCGTCGCGCGCCGGCAGGTGCTCTAAGACGTTACTGACGAAGACAACGTCGAAGAATCTATCAGGGAACGCGAGCGAGCGCACATCCTGCACCGAAAAAGCGACCTCGGGGCTGACGAAGCGGGCGAACGCCAGGTCATGGTCTATGGCGAATTTCTGCGGACTCTTAACACAGTTGATGAACTCGCCCCAACCGCTGCCGACATCGAGCAGCCGACCCCGCGGTCCCGACGAGATCAATGGCTGTAGATAGCCTTCGATGATGGCCTGCCAAAGCTCACGCCGTTTTTCTATTTCTCTCTTCTCATCAAACTGAATGTGCGTCATCCGGCGACTCCGGGCTTCATCAGTGGCGCACCGTACCGGCGTAAACCTTGCGCATCCACTCGAGGGTCTGAGGCACCCCCTCTTCCAGAGTAACCTTCGGGTTGTGACCGAATGCCTCTGCCGCCTTCGTGATATCCGGTCGCTTGTTTTGCACGTTATGCTTGTCCTGCGGCAAGTAAGTGACCTTTGAATCGTCAAGACCGAGGGTATTCAGTATGAGGTTGCTCAACTCTTCGACGCTGCGATATTCGTTGCCGCCGATATTGTAGACCTGGCCGGGTATAAAGTGATCTACGACGCTCGCCAGTGTCGGGATGAAATCATCAATGTACATGAAGACGCGGTGATAATCCTTGTAAATGGTATAAGGGAGGTCGTGCAGGGCGCGGTAACAAAACAAACAGACGACGCTGCGGTAGTGGTGATAGTACTCGCCCGGGCCATAGGCGTTGAAGAAACGGAGCCGGACGATCTCTGTCCCGAACCGTTTCTCGAAATTCATGCACTGAATCTCGTTCACCCACTTGGTGACGGCGTAGTCGTTCTGCTGAATGATAGAAGAGTTGAGCGGCATCTCTTCAGAGAGAATGTCTGCGTGCTTGTCCCCGTAGATCTCAGAAGAGGATGCGAAGATAAGGCGAAATCCTTTCTTCTTCTGCCACTCCAGAATGTTGCGTGTGCCGATGACGTTCGTCTGCCAGAGGGTGTCGTAATATTCTTCGCCGTTTATCCGGCCGAACTCGGCGGCCAGATGGTAAACGTAATCGTAATCCTGCTCGAACACGCGCTCAAGCTGACGGTAAGAACCGACGTCGGCGCGTACGTAGTTTTCGTCTGCTTGATGTTGCAGGTCGGCCTGCCAGACTTCATGGCCGCGAGCCTTCAGCTCGCGCACTAACGGTGTTCCGAGCGTACCCTTGGCTCCTGTAACAAGTATCCTGGCCATTATTACCTCTTATAAAACATTCAGTTTGAATCTGTGCCGGCACGGACTGTAGCAAGTCAGCGCTTCTGCCAGTGCCCGGCGACCGGCCTCGCGTCATTGAAGCCGAAACCGAAATTCAATTCGGCGTTCCCATCCGAGAGCGTGTTTCTCAAAAGCCAGTTGTTGTTGGCTGTATTATAAAGGCCGACGCCATCTTGGCCGTCGCCATCCCAATCGCCTGCGACCGGCAAGAAGCCGCTCGCGCCAGGTATGCCGAAGGCAAAAGAGACACCCTTATCATCGCCGGGCGTATTCGTGGCTCTTAAAAACCATAGTGCGCGGCTTGGATCATACAACCCGACCGTGGCTTTGCCGTCGCCGTCCCAATCGCCGGCGATAGGCACCCAGTTTACGCCGGGCGGGCCGAACGTAAAAGAGATGCCGCTGTCATCGCCGGGCGTGTTTGTCGCCCGCAAGAACCATAACCCGCGCGACGGGTCATACAAGCCCGGCGTGCTTCTACCGTCGCCGTCCCAATCACCTGCTACGGGCAGCCATCCGGCTTTGGCGACGCCGTACGTGAATACATATTCTGCGTCGCCGGGCGTGCCACTGTTACGAAGATAAAACTTCCCTTCCGATGCCCTGTACACTCCTATACCCTCACCAGCGCCCCCGACGGATTTAGCCTGCTGAGACTCGTTTGTGCCCGGCTTCGTTTTGGCGCAGGCGGCAAACAGGCTGATGATGGCGAGTATAGATAAAACTCTGGCAAGCCCTGGCTTCATTTAGCGTGACCCTTTCACTGTAATGTAAGAAGGCCAAAAATCTGCGGCCTGATTTTGAGCCGCTGGCCGAAGAACAAAGAGGATAATTATCTTGTAGAGTGAGCCAAACCGCAAGCGGAATGGCTCAATTATCGAAGGAGGGAAGAGCCATTCCGCTGCGGGGTCTCGTGGCGGGTACCTTCTAGCATGGGCAAGTCAATAGTCATTAGTAGCGGTTTTTTGTAATTAACTACACTTCAAAAGACAGGGTAAGAAGGCCGCGGCCTCGGCTTTTTACGGCCATCTTCTGGGGTGCTAATGATGTAACCCTGGTTGTAAAAGGATGCACAATACTCCCATGCGGGCCGATGATCGACAGGCTCGAAGGACGGGGAAGCCTGATAAGCGCCAAACGAGGGCATCAGCCCAGCGAGGCGCCGGCGTGCCTGAGAGCCGAGAGCCGTTGGGCCATTTCATGGCGACGAAGGCTTTGCGAAGGCAATCGAGCGAGAATCAGCTTGATGATGAAAACCGCCTGCATCGCGATTCGATAGGCAAGCACCGAGCCGCGACCGCGATGCTTGCGAAGAAAGAGCATCTGGCTCAGGTAAAATTGTCGAAGCATCTCGTAATGGCATTTCTCCGTGGACGCTCCGCCGAGATGGATGACCGTGCCCGCCGCCGAAAAGCAAATCGCCCAGCCTCGTTGCTTAAGCCTGAGGCAGAGGTCCTCGTCTTCCGAGTACATGAAAAACTGCTCATCGAACAAACCGACTTCATCAAGCGCCGCCCGGCGCAGCATCAGGCAGGCTCCCTCGATCCAGTCCACCGAACAATCGATCAGTTTGTCGTCGAGGGCCGGACGGTAAACCCTCCGCAGTTGCCGGGTGCGTAGCCAATTGAAGATGCCCGCCTGCTCAATCGCCTGATTCAGCAGGGTGAGAAAATTTCTGGTGTTGACAAACGGCACGCCGGTGGGATGAATCATCCTGCACCCGGCGGCCCCGCAACGGTCATTCGTGCACAGGCAATCACACAGCACCCGGAAAGCTTCCGGCGTCAGCCGGGCATCGCTGTTGACGAGCAGGACAAACGGCGCGCGGGTCGCCTTGATGCCCTGGTTGCAAGCCACGCCGAAGCCAAGGTTTGTCGGATTGTCAATGACCATCGCTTGCGGATAAGTGTCGCGCACTGCCGCACTGCTTCCGTCGCTCGAAGCATTGTCAACCACGACCAGTTCGATGTCCTGACCTGACGTGCTGTCGATCACCGAAGCCAGACATTCCAGCAGCAAAGCTCTGGTGTTATAGCTGACGATGATGATGGCGACCTGAAAACCTGCATTCATGATTGGCGAGACCATAGTGCGCAAGTTGACGAGTGTCAAACTTGCCCTTAAGGCATGGGCGGGCAAAACGAGGCGAAGTGTTCGCCGGCACCCAGGACCTACACGATGACCGGCTCTGAGTCGCAGGTCGCACTATAGTAATCAACCACCTCGATGGCCGATCCCTGCTTCTCAATCCGTCCATTTCTTAAAAGGATCGCATGGCGACAAAGCTGACTGACGAGGCTGAGCCCGTGGCTGACGAACAGCACCGTCCTACCGTGCCGGGTGACGTCATCCATTTTGCCCAGACATTTCTTTTGAAAACTGGCGTCGCCGACCGCCAGCACTTCGTCGACGATGAGGATGTCCGGATCAAGATGCGCCGCCACCGCAAACGCCAGGCGCACGTACATCCCGCTTGAGTAGCGCTTGACCGCCGTGTCGATGAAGCGTTGGAGTTCTGCGAACGCGACGATCTCGTCAAACCGTGCGTCGATTTCGCGTCGCCGCAGGCCAAGCACCGCGCCATTCAGATAGATGTTCTCCCTGCCGCTCAGGTCGGGATGAAAGCCGGTGCCGACTTCCAGAAGGCTGGCGACGCGGCCATACAGTTCGACGCGCCCGCTGGTCGGCTCAATGATGCGCGAGAGCACTTTGAGCAGCGTCGATTTGCCCGCGCCGTTCGGCCCGATGATGCCCAGCACCTCACCGGGCATCACGTCGAAGCTCACATCCTTCAACGCCCAGAGGGGGACGCTGTCCGGCCGGCCATTGCGACGCAGTCGCCGGAACGGCGCTTGCACCGCCTTGACCAGTGATTCGCGCAGCGTGTCGTAATGCACCGAAGGCCGGTCGCCGGGCGTGATGTGGAATTGCTTGCTCAGATTTTGTACTCGTATGATCGGTCTCATCAGTGCATCAAAGGAATTCTGCGAAGTGACGCTCCATGCGCTTAAACGAGTAAGTCGCATATACTAGCAGCACCAACGTCGCAAGGCTGGCATAGCCGAGCGCCGGCCAGTCAAAGGCTTTGCCAAACAACGCCGCGCGAAAGCCCTCAGTAATGCCGGTAATCGGGTTGAGCCGCATCATCCATCGCCACTCATCCGGCACAAGGCTCGATGGGTAGATGATCGGCGAGACGAACATCCACACCTGCATTAAGAATGGCAGCGCATAGCGCACGTCCCGGTATTTCACATTCAATGCCGCAAGCCAGATCGACATGGCCAAAGCAAACAACGTCGTCAGCACGATCAGCGGCACGAGCATCAAAAGACCCCAGGTCATCGCAAATCGATAATAGATCAACAGCCCGACGAGCAGCACCGAAGCAATGGCAAAGTCAAACAACCCTGCGCCGACCGCCGCCGACGGAATGATTAACCGGGGGAAGTAGACTTTGGTAATTAAATTGGTGTTGCCAATCAGACTGCTGGCTCCGCTGATCACCGCATTTGAAAAATACGACCACAGCGTCAATCCTGTGTAAAAAAAGATCGCATGCGGAATGCCCTCAGTCTCGACGTGCACCAGCCGGCCGAAGAAATAGGTGAAGATAATCATCAGCACAAGCGGCTGGATGATTGCCCAGGCCGCGCCGAGCAGCGTCTGTTTGTAGCGCACCTTGACATCGCGCCAGATCAAGAAATAAAGCAGCTCGCGGTACGCCCATAGCCCGCGAAGATCAAGCGCCGCCCAGCGCGGCCGCGCCTCAATCAATACCACCGGCTGACGGGGCAGGTCGTAGACCGGCCCTTCGCTTGGCGCACCTGGAGTTTCATCGGATAGCGTTTGCAATGCGGTCTCCATTTCGTGTTTCATCCCCAGTTTGCGCCATGCTATTCGGGACTAATGACAGGCAATCACAACCTTGAGTCTAAAGGCGAGGGGTCTGGCTGTCAATCGAGCCGCCTCCGGAGTCATGCCCAGTGAAAAAGAGTGCCTCATAACAATCGTTGGGATAAAGACGCGTTACTCGCTCTCCGCCATCGCCAACCTCTTTTATAGTCCATTCATTGGTATCTTTAGTTTCTATTAATCCAGCCTTAAGGACTTTCTCACGTGGCGGGAAGTCTAACCGCCGGCTGGCTATTCGTCAATCGGTTATCAAATTCACGCAGTTTGCCTTGCGGGCAAAGAGTTGGCGCAGCGGTATTGGCGGTGGCAGTAAACCCTGAATGAAAGTGTACCCTGAGCAGGGTCGTGGTTTTCAAGATGCGGGCCTATCGCGTCGCTCGTGGTTGAGCTTCCCAGCATCTCCAAGGCGCCGCCGGGTGAGTGAGCGCTGAACTCCACGCAAAAATAGAAAGTCCTGTTGTTAGCGCCGCGAACCGGGTCGAACGCAAACAGGTTATACTGCCCCTCCCGAATGTCAGACGCCTTGCCTTCTACAACGGCGATGTCGCTCTCGCTGGTTCGAGACTCGCGCAGGCGCAGCTTTACCTTGCCTTTCTTGCTGCCGCCGCTCACCGAACATCTGATGGCAATCGCGCACAGGTCACCTTCGGCGACGAAGAACTCCTGGCCCACCGCGACGCCTTCGCGCGCCCTGGCGACGACTGCGTCAGCCATTTCTTGTGTGTAGACCAGAGACATCGCCTCTGGCTTCGAGTAATCGGTTTCGAAGTCAGCCTTAGCCATATTCAAATTCGGATTGTAGTAAGGATCGTCCAACAATTCATGATGCCAGTGTGCCCTCATGTAAGAAGACTCGGCAGAATTCACGTCGTTGCCGCGCGACGCCGATTCGTGGTGATAAAGTAGCGCATAAGGAGTGTAGACAATCAAGTAGCCCAATTGCCGTAGCCGCAGGCACAGATCAACGTCGTTGAAGGCAACGGGCAGTTCTTCATTCAATCCCTCGATCTCGTCAAACAACTCTCGCCTGATCATCAAGCATGCGGCGGTCACCGCGCTGTAGTTTCTTATGATGTTCGGGAAGTTGTAATAGCCGTGCCCTGTAAACCCCTCGACGAACTGTTGAGCGTGACCCGCGAGACCGCCGATCCCGAGGATGTCCCCCGCATGCTGAATCCGGCCCTTCGGGTAGAGCAGCTTTGCCCCAACGGCCCCGACTTCGGGGCGCTCAATATGCTCGACCATCGCGGAAAGCCACTCACTGCTGATCACCTCGGTGTCATTGTTTAAAAGTAGCAAATAGTCGCCGCTGGCGTCGCGCGCAGCCCGATTGTTCAGCCGCGAGAAGTTGAAAGGCCCAGGGTCTGTAATAACGCGATATGGTGACTGGCTGAGGTATTTCATGGTCGCGGGCTGGCGGCTGTCGTTGTCAATGATGATAATTTCATAATTCCGGTAAGCGGTATTCGACTCAATGCTGTGAATGCACCGGCGCAGCAGATTCAACCGGTCGCGCGTCGGAATGATGATCGAGACTTTTCGCTCGTCGTTTATTCGCCGCCTTACTCTGTAATAACCGC
This sequence comes from Blastocatellia bacterium, assembly GCA_035275065.1. Classification (NCBI taxonomy): domain Bacteria; kingdom Pseudomonadati; phylum Acidobacteriota; class Blastocatellia; species Blastocatellia bacterium. The sequence continues at coordinate 235,937 of DATENM010000064.1, read as the reverse complement.
GCGAGGGGCCGCCTTCGACTTCGCCCTCGATGTTGCGCCGGTCGAGCGCGTTGGCGAGCGCCATCTTCGCAGCTTCGTAAGCGTACGGCTTTGCCTCCGCGCTCTCGGCTGCCGAGGTCGGAATCTTCCTCCAATGGTAAAGGATCTTGGGGATGTGCGCGATGCGCTTGGTCGCTTCCGTGAATCGCAGCGCCAGATCATAATCCTGACTGCCGTCAAGCCCGGCACGAAAGTCACCGATTCGCTCGACTATTTCTCTGCGATAAACTCCGAAGTGGCTGATGTAGTTGCAAGACAAAAGAAGGTCTGGCGACCACGCGGGCTTGAAAAACGGCTCCGAGCGGTGGCCTGCCGTGTCGATCTTGTCTTCGTCCGAATAAATTAAATCCGCGTCTACCTCCTGGAGCGTGGCGACAATTTCAAACAACGCGTCGGGCGTCAACTCGTCGTCGTGATCAAGCAATCCAATGAATTCGCCTGTGGCGAGCCCGAGCGCGCGATTCGACGCCGCGGCTATCCCCTGGTTGGTCTCGGCAAAGGCGACCTTGATGCGATTGTCGCTGGCCGAATACGCTTCGAGCACTTCACTGACCTGCCTTGCCGTCGAGCCGTCGTCGCAGAGGCAAAGCTCCCAGTGCGGATAATACTGGCCGACAACCGAATCAATGGCCTTAGTCAGGTATTCGCGGGGTGTGTTATAGACCGGCATGACTATGCTGACGGTAGGTTTATAGTGGAATCGGCTTATTCTCTGCCGCGCCTTTTCACGGTTGTACCTGAACTGCTCGCATCGTTTTGCCCACATCTCGTAGGATTCGCTCTCGTCCCTCTGACGAGTAAAAATACTCTTGAGATGCTTTAGCGCGGGGAGCAGGACGTGGTATTTGAACCGCCCGTAGCGCTTGAGTAGCCTCCAGCCGAGCGAGGCGGTTATTTTATTCAACTCCGCCTCTTTTTGTATCAACAACAACTGGCTTTTTGACAGGAGCGACTGCGTCAATGCAAGCTGTTGGCGCAGGGCGTCAATTTCGGCCTGTTTGCGCGTCAGTTCGGTGCGCAGCGCGCCCGTCTGCCCGCCGCCATGCCGGGCGTCGGGTTTGGCTGCTGCTTTTTCAGACGGAGGTTCCGACTGGCGCACATCAGACGTTTTAGGGTCCAGTCTCATCATCTTGCCCGAGGCGAAGAATCCGGCAGGCGTTTAATGGAACTAAGAGAACAGCGGCAGAACTATAAGGTCAGGGCTCGCTCGCCTGGCACCGACGATCAATCTATCATAACGAAGCGCTTCTACAAAAGCAGAGTTAGAGCGGCCCTGTCCTGATGTTCAAGGATTACCTCCGGCGGCCGGGGGCGACTTCTCGCTGGTTTTCTGCTTTCACCAATCTCAGATCATCAAAAACACCATGCCAGCTTCGGCAGTTATGATACACAATTTGAGTCTCAGAAGTTTTCTTTGGTCAGGTTCTTTTTGGGGCACTCTTTCAAACAGGGACGGTGAGAATGGGCGCCATATTGTTTGGCGTTTACTATTACGGTATAGTTGCTTACCCCAAGCAAGCGCGATTGATAGAGCGAAGGCAATGAAAACTGCCACTACTCCTACACGCCAATTGAAGAAAAAGACCCCTGCGAGACCGCCGACGCATGCCGGCCGGCCCTTTGGGCTGACCCGCAAGCGAGGCCTCTACGTGGCTATTGCGTTACTCATAGTGATTACGTTTGCTTGCTACGCAAACAGCCTTTGGAATGGCTTCGTGTTTGATGACCACCAACTGCTGACCAACGCCCGGCCAAAGAATTTCGCCAACCTGTTGACGATAGTTTTCAGCTCGTACAGGCCGGTGAGAAATATATCCTACGCGGTGGATTTCGGCTTATGGGGAGCGCGGCCGTTCGGGTTTCATCTCACCAACGTTCTTATCCACGCCGCGAATACCATAATGATTCTTTTCCTCGTTCGTCTGTTAACGAATCGTCTGGTCATCGCCTTCCTGGCAGCACTGATATTTTGCGTGCACCCGATACAGACGGACGCGGTGGCCTACATCTCAGGGAGGCGCGATGTGCTGTTCAGCTTCTTCTACATCGCAGCATTCTACAGCTACGTCAAGTACCGCCAGAGCCGCTCGGCAAAGCACTTCGCCGCATTTCTCGCATTATGGGCGATAAGCCTGATGTCGAAAGAAATGGCTGTGAGTTTGCCGTTAGTCGTTTTCATATGGAACCTCGGCGACGTGTGGGGGGAAGGCAGCGGGAGCTGGGCGAAGCGGAGCGTCGAAGCAGTGCGAAAAGTTCTGGTCAGAGACAAATGGCTTTACGCCGCGTTGCTGCTGGCCGTCATCGGCTTCGCTTGGTTTACAGTCTTTTACCAGAAAGCCAGCAGCCGGGCCGGGGGGCAAGATTGGTCTTACTGGGGCGGGAATTTCTATACCACGATACTTACAGTGATACGGGTGCACGCCTGGTACCTGAAGCAACTCGTCTATCCCACCCCCATCGCCCAGTATTATGGCGCCTTCGATCCGTCCACATCGCTTCTGGATTGGCGGGTCCTCGTCTCGCTGATTGTCATATTGCCGACGCTAATCGGCGGGTTTCTGCTGCTAAATAGGCATAAGCTGATGGCGTTCGCCATCTTATCTTACTTTGCCATGCTACTGCCGGTTAGCCAGATCATTCCACACCATGAGCTAGTGGCAGATCATTACCTATATCTTCCTATGGCAAGCTTTGGATTGCTGGTAGCAATAGCTATAACAAAGATCACGGGCGAGCGGACGAGGCGCGTTGCCTATGCCGCCGTCGGAGTTGCCGTAGTCGCGCTGGCGATAATGACCGTGATACGCAATACGACTTGGGAGAGTGACTTTACGGTGTGGAAAGCGAATTATGAGGCGGCGCCAAACTCACCGCGGGCGACCTACAACCTCGCGGTCATGTTTGAGGGCAGGGACCCGGAGAAGGCCGAAGTCCTCTTTAGGCGCACGCTTGAGCTTGATCCAACCTTCGACTATGCCTACGTGGCGCTTGCGCGGTTCTACGTCGGGCGGAACAGGCCCACGGAGGCCGAGGATTTGATACAGAAGGGGCTTGCTCTGACTAACGCCAGTACGGATGCTTCCGCGTCCCGGAATCCGCCTCTGCTGCGATCACAGTTGCTGACGATGCGCGCCTGGGCTAGTTGGAAGGCAGGGCAATTGCCAAAGGCGGAAAAAGCCTTGCGCCTGGCCATCGCTACCTACCCCCCGAACCCGGAGCCCTATATGGTTATGGCTAATTTTTATCATAATGATAATCGCGCAAAGGAGGAGGAGACACTCAAGCAGGCAGTCGATGCCAGCCCTTTTACCTATGAGGCGAACGCCCGTCTGGTGATGCTCTTAGTGCAGGATAAGAAGGATGACGAAGCCTCGGTTTATTTGGAGCATATGCTTGATACGATACCCGACGAGGGTGATTGTGAGAAAGCCAATATCTATATTACTTCCGCGAAAGCGGCGGTCTCCAGGAATACCAGTCTCTCAAATTTCTCTGAAAAGTTGAGCGAAATCGAGCGGCGTTGCCTGAGGCCATGATTTTAGGCGCCGCTATTGGAATTGATCCGCGAGTTGCGTGAACCCTCATTCAAGGTGCGCAGAACAGTTCAGCCGTAACCGGCAAATCCCACAGGCCGCCGGGCAAAAAAACACAGGAACTGGAGGAGGACATATGCCCTCCTCCAGTTCCTGTGTTGATCGTTCCGCGCTGATTTCAAGCAGCGCCAGCCGGCGCGCACTCATATTCAAGAAGCGGCGGCTGGCGCGGTCTGACTCATTTCATTCAGGTGCCGCAAAGGCAGGAGTTATCGGTCATTTTCCTGTCGGTGATCGTGCACTTCGTAGTGCCCGGCGGGAACTGTAACGAGGCGGTGCCTTTCAGTTGCGAAAAGTCCGCTTTAATCAGCACGCGCCGGTCTGACGGGTTGTGCTGAATCTCGACGATGCAGCCGCGCACCGTCGCCGTCCCTTTGCCAGTGAAGATCATGCCGTTGCAGCAGAAACGATACTCGCCCGTCAGGGTGTTGAACAACACGACATTGCCCGGATTGGAATCATCCTGCAAGCAGCCGTTGAAGACTGTCACGGTAAACGAGCAGCTTGCCGTATTGCCCGCCGTGTCGGTCGCCGTGCAGGTGACTGTGGTCGTGCCGACCGGGAAAGCGGACCCTGACGATGGGCTACAACTGACCGTGGGCGTGCCGCAGTTGTCTGTCGCCATGGGGGGCGGGAATGTGACAACGCCGCTTAAGGCGGGCGGACAACTAGCGGCAAGTGTAGTAGTGAAGTTGGCCGGACAGGTAATCACCGGCGGCGTCGTGTCTGTGCTACAGATTGACACATCATCTACGTGCCAGCCTGTAAAGGTATTCAGAAGCTGGTCAACCGTGTCGAAGCGGAAGCGCACCCGCACATTAGCGCATGTAGCGCCGGCCGAGAAGGATGTAGTCGCACTGTGCCAGTTGTTGTCGTTAATCAGGTTGGCTTTACTCAGGAGCGGCGTCCAGGTTGTTCCTCCGTCGGTTGAGAAATCCACGTTGGCCAGATCCTTGCTAGGATCTGTCTCAACAAAGAGCAGGTAGTTGAAGCTGAGCGTCACCGTTCCGACGGCAGATATGGTCGGCGATACCAGATTCGACGCGTTTCTCGAACAGGTATTATAGTTGCAGGTAGCCGAGCAGGTTGCAGCTATCGTATTAACCGATGACGGAGCGAATGACCCAACAGAGATTTCCCTGGAGGCAATCTGTGTGGCGCAGGTGCCGACAACACACTCCTGGCCATAATAGAAAGTGGTCGGGGTGCTGTGGCCCGGAAGCTGTGCGCGGCAAGTCGTCGCCAGGTGCCACAAAGCAGGACCAGAGACAGGCACGACGCTCCACCCCTGCGCGCCTGTTTCGAAATTGAAGGTCGTGCAGCCTGATACGGCTTCGGCAGAATACTGACCCTCTAGCTGCTTTACAGACAATTGATAGCTGGCCCTTCTCCTTGAAGGTGAAGTCGTGACCCTCAAGAAGTATTTCCCTGTCTCCGGCACCGAATAGCGCAGCGGCTTGGTCGGGTTCGGGCTGTCGCTGTCGAAGGAATAGAGCGAGGTCAGCCCATCAGCCGAAAGTAATTCTACATTGACGTTGACCCGCCTGCCCTGGTTGTTGGAATTGTTCGTCAGGCTAAAATAGAGGGCCTTTCCCCCCTGCGCTTCTATCGAGTAATAGTCCCCATCGCCACGACCGGCGACGCCTGTCCGCGTCCCGCTCTGCGATTCAGTCGTCACAATCCTGTCCGCTGTGGTCAGCGCATCATTCGGCTCAAGCTCTGAGGCGGGAGCGTCTGGCGAGAGCTCCTGCATTTCTGCCATAAGCGCGTCGTACTCCCCCATCATGTCGGCAGTCGCAGGGTCCTGCTTGAGACGACTGGGATCAATATTTAATGCTGTGATCAGCGACCTGATTGAAGCCTCAAACTCCATCCGACGCTGATTGATCGTTTCTAACCGGGCTGCCCGCTGCGCATGATACCGGTTCACGATGGCGTCTACGATGCGGTTCATCTCCGCCGAAGGGATGGCCTTTTCTTGCAAGATGGCCTGTTGCATCTCAGCTTGCGTGACGGCAAGCTCTTCACGCGAGATGGATTGCAATGGTGTAGATGTTTTTGCTTGCACCTCGCTCTTAAGCTCAGGCGCAAGAGTTGGCAGCCAGCATTTCAAAGCAGCCAGAGCCAATACCAGCCCTATCAACTGCCATTTGCCTTTGCTGAACCCGCTTGAGTGTTTCATTTTGCGGCTCTCCGTCGCTCCTGGCGAATGCAGGATTTGTTTTCAGGTCAAAGCGCGCCGGGACTATCGCGATTTTGTCCACAGAAGGCGCAGAAGCAGTCCTCTGGAGGTCTGTTGTCCGAAGCGTCCACACCGGAAAGGCTATCGTAATAGCCCAAGGAACTCGATTCAAAACAAGCCCAATACCTGATTGATTAAGATCACCGTGATTCCTTGAACAGGAACTCAGTCTGGGCCGCATACTACGACTATTTAAGGACGTAGTCAAGGGCCGTGTGAAACTTTTCGCGGATCGCCCGCTGTGATCAGTCGGATGAGCGTGACGCGGGAAGGGCTAAGGCGTGACCGGATCTGCCGCGGGCGGTGGCATCTGAAGGAATCGCTGATCGCCGACCGCCATATGTTCGGCGATCACCAGGGCCGCGCGAACCAGCCCGACGAGTCCGATCTGCCCGGCACCGCCGCGGCTACCGGCCAGCAAGCTTTGACCGCTCACAGGCGCGCTCGCGTCGCAGTCAATCATCAAGCTTACCCCAGGACTCATAGCGATTTCGACTGGTCGATCAAAGACGCCGTCTTCGCCGGCTTTGAGTGCCTTGAGGTCGGAAGATTTCACTATCACTTCGCCACGCGTTATCGTAATGCGCGAGCGGTTACAAGGGACTTTCGCCCGCAAGCCATCCGGCGCCATCATCACAGCCGTTTCCGAGCCGGAGCGAAGCTCGACGCGCCCGCGCGGCCCAAAGAAAATTACCGCATGCCCGCGCGGCCCTGTGTTGATGGCGCTCCCGCTCAACACGGTCATGCCCGATTGGGCGGCGATCCCATTTATGAAAACGTCGTTCGCCTCGACCAGGGTGCCCGCCGTCTCAGGCCCTGGCTCAGAGGCGATGTCGACAAACATTGTCTTGCCGCGACCTTCAGAAGGAGCGGAAGCGAGCGGCACGAAAGCCCCAATCGCCGCTAGACCCGCAACCGTTAGAATCGTGGCCAGGCTTCTCATGAGATTATTCGAGGCGTATATTCATCGTCCGGAGGCTCATCCCCAAGCTACGCAAGTGGTCGAGCCTAGTTTGCGAAACTTTCGTGCTCGATACTAAAACTTCGTTGACGCCGTGCCTGCGGATCAGGTCAGGCAGATGATTGCTGCTGAAAATCTTGTAGCCGTGAATGAGCTTGCCCGCCTTGCGCGCGTCGTCATCAATAAATCCGATTGGTGTACAGCGGTGGCCGGGATTGTTGAGTATCTCGCGGATCAGAATCTCGCCGCCATCCCCTGCGCCATAAATCAACACGGGCTTCGCGCCCGGGTGTGCTTTCCCCTTCTTCGCTATCAAGACGCTCAGCAACCGGAACGATAGTCGGCTCGCCCCGACGAAGATGAAGAGGAGCAGCGCATCAAGCACGAAAACGGCGCGCGACGCAGTCCTGAACCTGCCCATCGCAAATGTGATTGCCGCGCTCGTGATGGTTCCCATCGCGACAGATTTCGCGACCGTTATCAAGTCGTCAATGCCCGTATAGCGCCACAGCCCGCGATAAACCCCGCCCAGCAAAAAGCAAAGCATGTGCGCCACGACGATGAGCGACAGGGTGCCGAAGAAAATACTCTTCTGCTCTTCGGGCATGTTCCCGTCGAAGCGCAGCAGGTACGCCCCATAATAAGCCAGCACGACGAGAAGCATGTCTAGGATCACCTCGAACACGCGCCGCTTGTAGGAGAAATCCGCCAGCACGCGGATGATGGTTTTGTCCGGCGGCTGCTCGTCCTCCTCGTACACGTGCACCTTGCCGAGGTAAAGCCCGACGAGAAGTATCGAGATCGCGAAGCTCGGGATGAGCAGCAGGGCAACTTCCACCTGGATGAGCCTCACGAGCAGCGCCAGCGTCCCTGATACCAACGCCAGCAGGTAAAGGATCATCACGGCGCGGCGCTCGGATACCCCTAGGGCGACGAGCCTGTGCGATGAATGGTCGCGCCCGCCCCGCGAAATCGGGCGGCCCGAAAGCTTACGGCTCACGGTAACCAGCGACGTGTCGAATATCGGGATCAGCAGGATCAGCACCGGCGTGAGCAGCACTGCCGTCAGGTTGCGCGTGCGGCCATAATCGCTCAACAATGCCATGCCGCTCAACATGAAACCAAGAAACATCGAGCCGCAGTCGCCCATAAATATTGAGGCCGGGTTGAAATTGAAGAACAAAAAACCTATCACCGCGCCGCCCAACAGGGCCGGCAACATCGCCTCGCTGGTCTGGCCGCTCAACATGAAGGTGATGGCCAGGTACACGCACGAGATCAGCGAGATGCCACCCGCCAGCCCATCCATGTTATCGAGCAGGTTTATCGCGTTGGTTATGCCGACTATCCAGAATATCGTGATGACATCGTTGACGGGCTGGGAACTAGTCCAAGGCAGTTGCACCCCCAGGTAGACTATCGTGGCAGCCGCCGCAAGCTGCACCACCAGCTTGGTGTATGGCTTGATGTTTTTGAGATCATCAATCAGGCCGGTCACAAACATCAGTGACCCGGCGGCCAGGATCGCGTAAACTCTCTCGTTTTTGACCCCGAACAAAAGGTAGCCCATCAGGAAGGCCAGATAAATGGCCACTCCACCGAGCAGCGCCGTCGCGCGGTTATGCCATCGGTCTTGTCTGGGCGCGGCGACGATTCCCTTTGCGCTCGCAAATTTTCGAACGAGCAGAGTGAAAATGGTCCCGAGCAGTAAAGTGGTGAGGCTTCCTGCGATTATCTTCATGTCCGTTCCTGCGAAAGTTTTACACGAAGCGTCGCACCGACCAGTGAAGCGACGCGCCGCGCGCGCCGCCTTTCATCTCAAACCCCGAGCGGTGACCGTCGAGCCGCAATCCAAATTAGTGCCGGACTGGTGCGGCTGTGACGATGGCAGGCGGGAAGCGGCGTCCCGCGATTTCAAGCCTCAATGATTCGTGTCTGCCTCAAACGCGAGTGGCGCCAGGATGTCCAAACCGCCGCCCATCTTCTGCCGCTGATATTCTATGACGTTCGCCAGCATCTCATCGAGCGAAGTCTTCGGCGCGTAGCCAATGAGCCGATGTATCTTACGGAGGTCGGGCACGCGGCGTATCATGTCTTCAAACCCTTCCTCGTAAGCCTCGTCATAAGGGACGAATATGATGCGCGAGTCTGATCCGGTCAGGTACTTGATTCTCTTGGCAAGCTCGAGAATCGTCACCTCCTCGTGGCTGCCGATGTTATAGACCTCGCCCACTGCGCGTGCGTCTTCGGCAAGCCCGATGAGCGCACCCACCGCGTCGGCAACATACGTAAAGCAACGGCTCTGCAACCCATCGCCGAATATGGTTATATCCTGGCCGGTAAGCGCCTGCGTGACGAAGGTCGGGATCACCATCCCGTAGCGGCCCGTCTGACGCGGGCCGACCGTGTTGAACAGCCGCGCGATCACCGTCGGCACGCCCTTCTCTTTCCAGTAAGCAATCGCGAGGAATTCATCAATTGCCTTCGAGCAGGCATAGCTCCAACGCCCTTTGCTCGTCGGCCCCATGACGAGATCATCGTCTTCGCTAAACGGCACGTTGTTGCGTTTGCCATAGACTTCCGACGTCGAGGTTATCAAAACGCGCTTGCGTTTTTTCGCCGCCATCGCCAGCACCACCTCCGTGCTGCGAATGTTGGTTTCGATTGTTCTGACGGGACTTTCAACGATGAGCCGCACGCCGACGGCGGCGGCCAGGTGGTAGATGATGTCCGACAAATCCACAAACTCGGCGGTGTTCTGCGATTCCGTGACCGAACCGATGTGGTAGGTCAGCTTGGGATGCTTCTTTATGTGCTGGATATTTTCCATCGCGCCCGTGGAAAGATCATCAATGATGTAAACCTCGTCGCCGCGCTCAAGATGCCGCTCGGCCAGGTGAGAGCCAATGAACCCTGCACCTCCTGTGATAAGAACCCTCATCAGCCTTGCCTCCTCTGGTCATCGACTCGGATTAAGATTTTAAACTGTCGCAGCTAGCCGTTGATCAACGCCAGGTATAGACCTTCAATGTCGCTCAAGAGCCGCTCTCGCGAAAATCGAACTCGCACAAAGGCGCGCCCGCGCGCGCCTGCCTCGCGGCGCAGCTCAGGCCATTCGATCAAGAACCGCAAAGCCTGAGCGAAGCCTTCCGCGTCCCGGCTAGCCGCGGTGACGCCATGATCCCAGATTGAAAAGCCCGCCCGCGTCTCGCGCCGCTCGCCCATCAAGTCCACAACGCCGCCGACTTCCGTAGCCGCAACCGCACGACCGCAGGCCATTGCTTCTATCAGCGTGAGCGGGGTGCCCTCGTTCAAAGAAGTCAACGCAACCACGTCCATGTCGCCATAAAGCGACGCCGCATCGTCGCGGAAACCGATGAAGGAAACTTTATCAGCGATGCTCAGTTTGCGCGAGAGGTTTTCCAACTTTCGGCGCAGGTGACCATCGCCAACCACAACGAAACGCACTTTGTGCGCCTGCCCCTCACTCAACCGCCGCGCGGCTTCAAGCAACAGTGCATGGTTTTTTACTTCCGAGAGTCTGCCGACTATGCCGACCAGGGCTTCGTCGTCGGCGACGCCAAGCTCCGCGCGCAATTGGCCGCGCCGCTCACCCACCTCGCCGAAGTCTATACCGAGAGGCACGACGCGGAATTGTTGGGCGCGGCCTATGCGAAACCGCTCAAGGATTTCACGGCGCTGCTGCTCGCTGATGGTGATGATGCAGTCTGTGCAGAGGCGCGCAAGCAGCCGCTCGATGGCGATGAAAAGCCGCGTCTTCATGGGGCCGTAATAGCTGTGAAAAATATGGCCATGAAAGGTGTGCACGACGCGACAAGGACGCGGGCGCAGCCACAGCGCCGAAGGCGTCATCCACTTGTAGATGAGCGCGGCGATACGACCGGCCGCGCCAGCCTTCGATTTGTGAGTGTGAATGACGCGCGGCTTTAGCCTCAGCAACTGGCCGACGAGCTTCACGACGACGATTAAATCATGCCAGCTCAATTCGCGGCTCATTTCCTCGATGATCAGCGGCTCGACGCCCGCCGCCTGCGCGAAGTATCCCATGTCATCTTCGCCAGCCGGCACCGTGCCCGATATTAGAGTGGTCTCGAACTGTTCGGCGTTGAGCCCGGCAGTCAGCCAAACGACGTGTTTAGAAGGCCCCCCGACGTTGAGCCGGTCAATGATGCGAACCACGCGAGCCGGCGCCGCAATTGAGCCGACCTTGAGCGCAGGCTCTTGAGCTTCCCGTCCCTGATAATGAGTAATCAGTAACGCGCGAGCTTCGGATTCGGCGTGTTCCGCAGGCTTCATCATTTCGCTTTTAATCCCGGTTAGCCGAATAATCATGCGAACCGGCTAACTCAGTCAATAAATTCGCGATGCCACAGTTCGAGCATGAGCAAATTCCATAGCGCGAAGCTGTGATCCGCGCGCTGCTGGACATGATCTGCCACCAGCGAGCGAATCACTCCCTCGTCAAAATACTTCCTTCGCGCGAGCTGTTCGGATAGCAGGCCGTCTTCAAGCAATGGGCGCAATGGGCCGCGAAACCACTGACCGAGCGGCACGCCGAATCCCATCTTCCGGCGGTTGACATTCGCCGGCGGCAGCAAGTCGGCGAATGTGCGCTTGAGCAGGTACTTCGATTGTTTGCCCCGCAGCTTGAGATGGACAGGCAATCGCGCGGCCAACTCCATGACTTCGTGATCTAAAAACGGCGAGCGGGCTTCAAGGCTGTTGGCCATTGTCGTGATGTCCACTTTGACCAGCAGATCGTACGGCAGATAAGACCGTGTATCAACAGCCATCGCGCTGTCTACCGGGTCGAGACCCTGCGCCTCCGCAAACAGCGATTGAAGCCAATCTTGCGGGCAATGCCCATTGAGTGATGACCGCAGCTCGCGGCTGTAAAGTCGCCGCTTCGCTTCTTCCGTGAAGTATCCGACCCAGCGACCGTAACGAATGGCCATCGGCCGGGTCGTCGCCGAAAAAAATCTCTTCGCCTGCCGCAGGCGGCTCTTCTGGTCGAGCGAGTCGGGCAGGATGCGGCTCAAGGCAAGGGCGGGCCAGTGGCCTCCGGGCACGCGCCGGACCCACTCGGCCACACGGTTTCCGAAGTAGCGCTCGTAGCCCGCAAAGCTCTCGTCGCCGCCATCGCCGTTCAGCGCGACCTTGACGCGCGGGCGAGTCATTTCGGACACGTAATAAGTCGGGATCGCCGAAGAGTCCGCGTAAGGCTCGCCATAGTGGCGAACGAGCTTGGGCAGTATGGCAAGCGCGTCAGGCTTGACGATGAATTCGCTATGGTCCGTGCCGCACCGCTCGGCCACACGGCGCGCGTGGCCGAGTTCGTTATAAGCGGTTTCTTCAAATCCGATTGAGAAGGTCTTAACGGGCTGATCGGAAAGCCGCGCCATCAGCCCGACGACGATGCTCGAATCAATGCCGCCGGAAAGGAACGCGCCGAGCGGAACGTCCGCAATCATCCGCAGCCGCACCGCTTCCGTTAATTTCTCGCGCAACGCTTCGGCGGCTTCGCGCTCGTCGAGCGCGAGCTTTGGGCCATACTCCAGGTTCCAGTAAGGCTCGATGTTGAGCGCCGCGCCGCCCTGTTTAAGCTCAAGCGTGAGCCAGTGCGCGGGCAGCAATTTAGATATGCCTTTAAAGGCTGTGCGAGGCGCAGGCACATAGCCCCAGGAGAGATACTCGTCAATTGCGGCCTGGTCTACGACGCGCGAGACGCTCGCGTCGGCGACCAGCGCCTGTAACTCCGATGCGAAGAGAAAACGGTCACCGGCTTGTGTGTAAAAGAGCGGCTTTTTGCCAACCCGATCACGGGCCATGAATAAGCGGCGGCGGCGCTGGTCCCAGATTGCGAAGGCGAACATTCCGCGCAAACGCTTGGCGCAGTCTACGCCCCATTGCTCATAAGCGTAAACGATCACCTCGGTGTCGGTGCGCGTGCGAAAGCGGTGGCCGAGGCTCTCCAACTCTTTGCGCAGCGCCTGAAAGTTGTAGATTTCACCGTTGTAGGTTATCCAGATTGAGCCGTTCGCGTTCGAGAGCGGCTGCCGGCCTGCTTCAGAAAGGTCAATGATCGAAAGCCGGCGATGGCCGAGCGCGCAATGCTCATCCGACCACACGCCCCAATCGTCAGGCCCGCGATGCGTGAGCGCGTCGGCCATGACCGTAACGATAGGTCGCTGGTCTTCGGCTTTTGTCGAAATCGCCCCGGCTATTCCGCACATAAAATCACGCCGCTTATCCAGGCTGCCTCTCCAAGGCGCATCAAGAAATCAGCTATGCGAAGTCGCAGCCGATTCTGTCGGAGGAATCGGATAAATCTCATCTGGCAAGTCGGGGCGCGTTTTGCCGAAGATTAATTCATAGTCTTCCCGGCTGAGCGCCCGCCGCCTTTTGGCCGGGACTCCGGCAATCATCGAATAGCTTTCAGTGATTGGCCGGGTCACGACCGCCCCCATCCCGACTATCGAGCAGTCAGGAATCTTCGCGCCCGGAGCCATTCGTATCTCCGACCCGACGTAACAATAATTGCCGATCTCGACCGCCAAGCCGGCGCGGCGGTTGTGCGTCCATATCGAAGAGTTGCGCCCGCCGAAAATAGAGTGGCGACCTATGGTCACACGGTCTGTGAAATCAATCCGGTGCTCGGCTGTAACCACGGACCCGTAACCGAGATAAAACGATGAGTCGGGCTGATTCGTGCAGTCGTTTTCGGGTATCGAGTTGATGACGTTGAAGCGGATGACCTGAGCGTAATCCGCAAGCTCTATGCGGTCGCCGCCGCGAAATAGGTTCAGCGGGCCGACGCTCACATGCTTGCCGATTCGCACGTCGCCGCAGCGCACGAAGGCTGTGCCATGACCGATAGTCGTGCCGTCGTCTATCGTGAGCCGCGCGCAGTCAAGCAGCGCGATCCCTATGCGCACTTCGCGGCCGATGCGGTAGCCGAAAAACCAGCGATACGCGTATCGCTTCATCGCCTTTGGAAGCAGCGCGACAAAGACTAATCCCGCGAATCGCAGCTTTCGTCTCATGGGCTCACTCGCAAAAAAACTATCGCTACAACGCGCCGGCTATTTTATCTAACGAGGCGGCGCTGCTCTAGCTCGGCGGTGGCGCGTTCGACTTTGTCGGTTGCGTCTTGACGACTGACCCACCCGAGCAACTCAGGGATGCCTTCGTCGAGTGCGACCTTCGGCTCATAACCGAGCAGTGCCCGCGCGCGCGAAATGTCGGCCACGCAATGGCGAATATCTCCTTCGCGATACCTGCTCACGATTTCAGGCTCGATATCTTTGCCCAAACCATGACTCAGCAATTCCGCGACGCGGCGCACGGAGGTCGCGGTTCCGGTGCCGATGTTGATCGCTTGATAATCGGCGCGGTCGGTTTCAAGCGCCAGGAGATTTGCCTGCACGATGTCGCTGACGTGAATGAAGTCTCTCGTCTGCTCGCCGTCCTCGAAGATCATCGGCCTCTGATTGTTCAACAGCCTCGAAGAGAAGATGGCGCAAGCGCCCGTGTAAGGGTTCGACAGCGCCTGGCGCGGGCCATAGACGTTGAAATAGCGCAGCGCGACCGTCGGAATCCCATAAGCGCGACCGGCGACAATGCAGAGCTGCTCCTGGTCTTGCTTGGTAATTGCATAAACGGAGCTTGGAAACAAAGGCTTGTCTTCAGTCGTAGGGACGGGCGAAACCGTAGCGCCACATCCAGGGCAGTTGATTTCCCATCGGCGCTCAAGGAGTTGCGCCGTCGGTCTGAGGTTCGGCGCAACCCTGCCGCATTCTTTGCAGAGATATTCACCCTCGCCGTAAATAGACATTGACGACGCGACCACGAGCTTGCGAATCCGATCTCGCCGCGATGCCAGGGCGTCAAGCAGAACGGCAGTGCCCAATGTGTTGGCCCGTACGTAGCGCTCGATCTCGTACATTGATTGCCCGACGCCGACCTCCGCCGCATAATGAAAAATCACCTCTACACCGTCGAGTGCGCGGCTCAAGACTTCGGCGTCGCACACATCGCCGTAAATAAATTCCGCTTTCGGGTTCAGGTACTTCGGTTCGCCATCGCCATGAACCTGCGAGACTAGCAGGTCGAGAACCCGAACGGAGTGACCGCGCGCGATGAGCGCGTCGACAAGGTGCGAGCCGATGAAGCCCGCACCCCCGGTCACGAGAATCTTATATTCAGCCATCTAAATCTCCGCCAGTAGAATTGCGAATCAGGTCTCGGCATAAGCCCGTTTGAAATGACCCCGACGAACTACGGATTCGAAAATGTCGCGCACATAGGGTGCTTGTGTGGCAGCGGCATACCTGCTCTCGACCGTGGCGCGGCCCGCGAGTCCCAGCCTCCGTCTCACCTCCGCCGAGCGTAGCAACTGCCTGAGCTTTGCAACCCACTCGTCTTCGGTCGCCGCAATAAGGCCATTCTCGTTATCTGTGATGATCTCCGTGTTGACTCCCACGGGCGAGCAGACGGCCGGGATGCCGAGCGCCATATATTGTAGCACTTTCAGCCCGCACTTGCCGCGACTCCACGGGTCGTCCGGGAGCGGCATAATGCCTATGTCAATTGCTCGCAGGTCTTCGACTTCCGTATGCGACTGCCAGGCCAGCGAATCCACCTCCACTCCCTCGATCTCATAATGCGGAGTGCCGATGACCCGCAGGCGGAACTTCTCTTCTTTCGCGAGCCGGGTGAGCGCGCCGCGCAAGGTATCGAGGTGCTGTACGGTGCTGTAGCTCCCGCTCCAGCCGATGACTGGAAAGTCGCTTGATTCATCCCTGCGCTCGACCGTGTATTTGTCCGTGTCAATCGTGGTCGGAACGACCGTCACGCGGTCGTTTACTTGGCGGGCGTAGTCGGCCAGGTACGAGTTGCCGGCCATGACATGCGAGGCAATCTTACAAATCGTTCGAGTCTTTGTGGGGAATTTGAGATAACTCAAATAACCATTCGACGGGCTCCTGTAAGGCACGAACACCGCATCGTCGAAATCGAATACGAGCGGCACGCCGCGGCGATGAATCTGCCGCTCGAAGACGGGCGGCCCCAAAAGCGCCGCCTCGCGAAAGACGTAGACGGCATCATAGTCGCAGGCCGAGCGCAGCAACTCCCTGCGGCGCGCGAAGGCGCGAGCGACGAGTCGTATCTTTTGCCGGAGGTTTCCCGGCTTATAAAGCACCGCGTTCAGCTCCGCGCATTCGAACGAGTGGAAATCAACCTCTATCCCCCACCCGGCGAGCAGCGGCGACCACTGCTCCATGCGAAAGCGCTGGCCGGGCGACGTATCGTAAAGACTAGGCGAGAGTGCAAGTATATGCATGGCGCGACCCAGACTGCTCGATCAGCTTTCAGTGGTTGACGAGAGGTTGCCAGGGCCGACCGGGCGGCTCAGGTTTTCTCTCGTCACGACGACAGGCGCGCGCCCGTGCAGCAGCGAAGCCGTCAGCGTCTTGCGCGCCGCCTTTCGCCTAAGCATTCTTTGCTCCAACCCGACCGCCGCGAAAATAAAAAGCCAGGGGAGCAACTGCGCCCGTTGCCTGAACACCAGTCCTATGTTGCCGAACATCATGCTGTAGAGAAGTCCCAACCCGAGCAAGAAAAACAAGAGCGGCAAAACATCGCCGAACCGTTTCTTCACAGCGTAGCGGATGCCTGGCACAACCCCTACGAAGAAAAGCCACCACCAGATGAGAAGCTCCGGTGCCGTCAGCGCCATCCTGAGGCTCGCTCCGCCCATCTCCCAAGGGAACGGCGCGAGCAGCAAATGAGCCGCCCCCACCGCCGTTGCAACGCCAAATCCCCCGGGCGTACGCATATCGTAACTCGACACATAACCTGATCCCGCGCTTGCCGCCACGTCGCGGCGGAAGCTCTGTATGCGCTGGATGTCGAACCGCTCGAATTCCGTCTCGCTCTGCGCGAGTACGCCTGTCAATATCACAATCGGAATGGCGAGCGCGGCAATGCCAACGGCCGACGCCGCCCTGGACCTCCCGCGCTTGAATTGAGGCAAAATGAGCGTGAGGGCGATGGCTGCTCCAGCGATATAAGCCGCGTAAAACCTGAAAGGTATCGCAAGCACAATCGCCAACGCGCACAGCGCAATGTGGCGCGGCGAAAATCCTTTCTGTTTCAACTGCACACAGCCATAGAGGGCTGCCGTCTCCAGAAAAATAATCACCGGCTCTTTGGTCGTCTGTGCCGACCATATAATCATCGAAGGAAACAGGCACGTAAGCCAGCCCACCCGCACCGCAACCCAGGGAGAAAACAGCGTGCGCGCGACGCGATAGGCTAATACCACGGTGAAAGCGCCGAATAAGCCATTGAATGCGGCGGCGGGCAATCGCGCCGGCGTGTCCGTTAAATAAAACAGCGACCCTAGCAGATAACCGTAGCCTTGATGATTCCCCTTGAAAGCTCCCATGAGAAGGGTCGGCAAATCGACTAGCCCTACGCCTTGTCGAGTCCAGTCCCGATAATGAAAAACACCGGCCCACCAGCCAATCGCATCCTCGTCACCAAGCACTCTGACAAGACCGAACTGATAAATCAGCACCGACAGACTGAAGCGCAGCGCAAACGCGCACAAAAAGATTTTCAATTGAAAACGCAACGTCTGCTTGTGTTGGCGCGTCGCGAAGAGGGCAAGGCTCCCGAGCACGGCGAGCAGCGCGAAAACTAGAAGTCCGGATGGGAAGTCGGGATTGAGATCAGCCACGATGCCCTAATTCCTATTAACGTTTCGCGCCGGTGATGCGCGCATCTCAGTTCGGCTTGAAGTATTCATGTTCACTGGCGGCGCGTCGAGCCTGTGGCGGCCCATGTCGAAAGCCGGCGCGCGCGTCGGCCCACTCCGCTCAGCCCTATCTTCGTTATATTCACGAGCCGCGACGGGTCGAGCCTTGCCGCGCGCACGAGCGCCGAGATGGCCTGCCCCCAACGCCGCTCATAGAGGTAGCTTATGGCCATCTCTCCATAGACTTCCGCGAACCGGCGCGGGATCACGCGGCCCAGGCCGCGCAACTCAGGATTGGCTCTGAGAGCCTGCTCCAGGCTTCTTAGCTTCATCTGCCCGACCTTGACCGAGTGGCTGAGGCCCGACCAGTTCGCGTCGTGGTCGCGCCGCAGGGCCAGCACCTCGTCAACGTAAAAGACGCCGTATCCCCGGCCGGCCACGCGCAACATGAAATCGTAGTCGTCGAGCGGAAAGATGGTTTGATCCAGGCCGCCGACCGCTTCATACACGCTTCGGCGAATCGCAAATCCTGTGAAGCAATGCGAGAATTGAAAAACATCGGCGAGCGCCCTGCGGCCCGTTTGCAGCGTGTAGCCTTTAATCAAACACTGTATCTCGTGCCAGGTCTTGCCGGCGTGCAAGGTCTCGCCCGCCGGCCCGATCAGCTTTGAATCGCAACAGACGAGCCCCACATCGGGCATTTTCTTGAACTTCTCGACCACCGTGGCAAGGTGACCGGGCAGCAGAAGGTCGTCCGCGTCAACGAGCGCGATCAAATCGCCCGACGCCATCCGCACGCCCGTGTTCCGCGCCACCGAAGCCCCCTGGTTATGCTCCTGTTTGTGAAGGCGGAAGCGGGAGTCCGGCAATTTGCCTGATAGCCAATCGAAAGTGGCATCGGTTGACGCGTCGTCAACGATTATCGCTTCAAAGTTTTCGTAGCTCTGCGCGACTATCGAGTCGAGGCACTCGCGGATGAAGCGCCTGCAATTGTATGTCGGCACGATGACGCTGACGAGCGGCTTCATAATAAAGAACTCCCATCGCCCGGCTCGGTTTGTCGCTTTGCGAAAACAGCTTTGCTTATCGTCTGACGCGGAGACAATAGATTATTCTGCCACGCTCACTCTTGGCCAACTCGCGCGGCATCGCCCGAGTCTGCTGCGGCGTGTTGATTTCGAGCCATTTCGTGAGGTGTGATTTTGCCGCGTGCTTGCCGCGTTTTCCGCCTCGCCATAGATTCATAAATGGCAGCAAGCTCTGAAGCCGCCGCCAGCGGTTGAAATCTTGCGACGGCATTTCTTTGCGCGGCGGCGGCGAGCGCCGCCCTGCCGCCTTCATCCGACAACAGCGCGCAAATGGCTTCGGCCAATCGCTGGTGGTCGCGCGGCGGGACGAGCCATCCGTCAACGCCGTGTGAAATGACCTCAGGCAGCGGGCCCGTGTCGGTGGCGACGCAGGCGCATCGCGCCGCCATCGCTTCGATGAGCGCTATGCCCAATCCTTCATGCAGCGATGGGAAAACAAACAGGTCGCAGGCCCGAAGGAAATCCTTCACGTCGCGGCGCGGGCCGAGTAGGTGAACGCGGTCTGCTACGCCAAGCGCCTCGGCTTCGGCTCGCAAACGCTTTGCCCAGTCCCCGTCATCTATCCCGCCCGTAGAAATCAACCGCACTCTCGGCTGCCGCCGCTTCACCGCAGGCAGCGCGCGAATGGCATAAAGCAACCCCTTCTGCGGCTTGACCCGCCCGACGTTCAACAGAATGACGCTGTCTAATGGCAGACCCAGCTCGCCCAACAGCGCTTCGCGAGGTTTTGCGGACCGCAGCTCATTGACATCCACAGGATTATAGAGGCGATCAATCCTTTGCAAAGGGAACTTCAAATGCCTGCGCGCGCTCTGGCGAACGTAGTCGCTTACCGCAAGCATACGCGCGCAGCCGAGCCGCGCGCTCTGGCGATCAATCGCGCGAATCAGGTAGCGCTTCCACGCACTCACCTCAGAACCGTCGCTCCAGGTTTCAGGCTCGTAGTCCGAGTCATGTATCGAGCTGATGACCGGCACGCCAGAAAGCCTTCCGGCCATCCGGCCAATGACGTTCGCCGCCCACAGATGGGTGTGCAAAACGTCAGGGCGCGCGTCACTGAGCCATCGCCGCAAGCGCCATATGCCTTTGATGAGGTCGCGGTATCCGCCACAGTTCAGGCTGATGACCTGAACGCCGAGTTGTTTGATTGCCTCAGCCCAATAATCATCACGGGAGAAAACGGTGATCACCGTGCTGCGGACGCGCTTGGCGTCGAGATGCTTCAAGTTTGTATGCAGCAGACGCTCGGCCCCTCCCGGCCCCAGCGTCTCGATCACGTGGGCGGCGTGAAGCGCACTAGAGGAATCTTCTCGCTCGACCATTTTTTGTAAGCTGATTTGCAAGCCTGGTTTGAACCCGTCGGCGTACGCAACCAGGTTGATGCGTTAGACTGTTGGCGTGACGCTGCGCGCGGCGGCCGCGTCCTGTGAAAGCTTGAGACCCAGCGCGCGGTACACCTCTCGGTAGCGGTGGCCGCCCACTTCTTCAAGAGAGAAATGCTGCCGCGCCGCTGCTCGGCATCGCTCCTGAAGATCGTTCCCCTCTTCGAGCAATTTCAATAATTCATCTGCTGCTTTGCGCATCGAAGCCGCGCTCAGGTCTTCGATAACCACCCCGACGCGGCCTGACCGGAGGATCTCATCTGTGTCGCCGATGCCCGCGTTCACTACCGCGGGAACGCCCGCGGCCAAATATTCAGGCACTTTTGTAGGCGAAGCGGCGATTTGAGAAAAGGTCGGCTTTCGCAGCGACACCCCTGCGCGGGCGAGCGCAACGTATGGCGCTACATGCTCTGGCGGGACGCGCAACACGGTGAGCGCGTCTTCGGGCAAACCTTCTTCCAGCGCCGCCGAACGCACCAGATCATGATTGCCCGCAGTCAGCACAAGGAAGTGGGCGTCCGCCCGCCACTCACGCAAAGCGCACACGAACCTGATCATCTCGCGCAGCAGGTAAAGCCCGATGACAGAACCTGCGTAGACGACCGTGAAACGATCTCGAAGTTTTAAGTATGCAGACTCGATGAGGCCGGCATCGCTGAAGCGCAGCATATCAACGCAGCACGGTATCACGTGGATACGGTCGCGCGCGACACCCTGATTAACGAGCCATTCGGCGGCGCGGCTTGTGAGCGTGATCAACTGATCGGCGCGGTTCAAGATTGCCCGCTCGGTTCGTTTGGTCAGGCGAAAGGCAAGGGAGTCTGCCTGCCACACACCGGCGTCTTGATACTCTTCGGCCATCAGCCCTCGCAAATCGAATATCACTCGCCGTCGCGTGAGCCGGCGAAGCAACACGGCCATCAATCCCGGCACGTGCGAGCGCGCGTGAATAATCTCTATGTTTTGGCGTTCGATTAATCTTCTTGCGTGAACCGTTCCGGCAATCACGTCGAAGAGAGTCGCGGGTATTGTCGGACGCTTGTGATAGGCGAGCGCCGTCCAGTGTATTCCTTCAGCTGCTCGTCGCTCGCGCTCTGCGCGCAAGCGGGCTTCAGGCCAGCGGTTCTTAAGGTCGGGCTCGAATGTCAGCAGGTAAACTTCCAGCCCGCCGCGCACGAGCTCACGCAGGTAAGGCAAGACCTGCGTCTGGACGAGCGGCTCGTCGAGGCCGAAGTAACAAATATAAAGCGTCTTCAATGCTTCCGACCTATGTAATAACAGGAACTGGCGACGGTGTGCAGCGCCGGGAATCTTTCCAAAAAATAATCCGCATACTTAATCGGAAACACCAGCCAGCCGGCTATCGTGAAGCTGCGGCGATAGAGTGGCTGTCGGCCTCTTGAAATCAAAGCGGCCAGAAATTCGCGCAGCATCCACGTCAAAGTCGAAGCCGGACCAATGTGAATGCCCGAATCGATCTCTTGCATCGGCAAACAGAGCCGCGCCAGTCCGGGCCGGGTGCTGCGGGCCACGTCAATCGGACACTCGTGATAAGGCTGGAGGAACGGCATCTCCGTATAAAAGATGCCGCCCGGCTTTAAGACTCTGTAGCACTCCTCGATTGTGCCGCGCGCGTTTTCGACGTGTTCAAGCACGCCCTGCAAGATGATCAAATCGGCAATCGAACTCTCGAACGGCAACTCTAGCGCCGACGCCATCACGTCGGTTTCGCCCGAATCGAATATCTCTACGTTCAAAACGTGCGGCGCGAGGCGCGTATAGCCGGCGCCAACGTTCAAGATGATTGCCCGCGCGCCAGCCGCGCCGATCAGCGATTCGACGCGGCGACGCGTGCGTTCCGTGACGAGAAACGACTCCGGGGCAACTGCTAAAAGCGCGCGCAGTTTTTTCATGAACTCAGGCATACTCTGATCGGGCGCGCAGCTCCGGCGGAGGCGCTTCGACGAGACGATAGCCTGCGCCGACGGCGTAGATTTCATACGCGCCATTGTCAGCAACCTTGCGCGCCAGCGATATTTTAAGCTCGTCGAAAACGACGTAGTCCTTTTTGATGACCACGGCTTCGAGCCCGAATTGAAGGATCACGTCGTCGAGTGCCCGCTCCATCACCGGATAGATTCCATGGCGGGGGCCGACTCCCCAGGCGCGCGAGGCCCAGCCATGAAGAAACTGTTTGTCGCTGAAGTAGCCGAGCGTATCGCTGAGCGGCATCGGCAAAACCAATATGCGGTCGAGCGGCAAACGTTTCAGGCGCTCGCCGATATCCTTCAACGCTGAGAGCTCCAGGTCATACGTGCCTTCGAGTCGCGACAGCCGCCGCGCCGCAACCGCCAGTCCGCATGCGAATGTCGAGAATAAAACCGCGCTCGCCATCGCCCGATGTGGCGAATCGAAGACCGCCCGCGCAATGAAAACCGCCGCCGGCAGAAAGCCATAAGTTAGATAACGATGCGCCGGGCCGATGAAGCGCAGCGCCGGCACGGAATCAATCAAGAGGTGACAGGCGATCAGCACCGCGAGCCACACCGTTAAATCAACCGAGCCGAGCCACAACTGGCCGAACCAGACGGGAACCGCAAGCGTCCAGATGAACGGGTAATCAACAAACAACGCCGATCTGACGACGATTCGCAAATCGCGCCTGAAGGTCGAAGCGGTCTCGCGCGCCAGGCCGCGAATCTTTTCGAGCAGATGGAACTGGCCTATGCGAATGTCGTCCATTCTGTACTTCTTAAGCACCCAAAGCTTCGTCACCATCCCGCGATGCACGCGCCAGGCGATGCGACGAGCGATTAAATAACAAAGCGCCATGCTCGCCGCCGCATAAGCCATCCATGTCAAGCGCGCCGGGCCGAACGCGACCAGCGATAAGACGATGAGGACCCAGGCTTGCGTCGCGAGCGCGTTGGATAGCAACAGCAACGCGGCAAAAATGGCTGCCGATGCCATTGCCCAGATCGCGCCGCTTTCGAGGTAATAAGCGACAAACCCTACAGAAACCGTCAGCAGCGCGATGGATAAGAAGCGCGCCGTCAGCATCATTCTTTGCACGATCACATTTGGCGTGAACGAATAGAGCGCCATCGCGACAAGCGCCGTTTCCGGCCTGCGGTCAACGGCCCACGCCGTAAGCCCTATCGTCAGCATGCAGATTAAATCATTCGCCACCGAAAAAACGCGCAGGCGTCGCTCGACCAGCGTCGGAGGGAAGAGCGCCAGCACGAGAATCAGCAGCGGCGGATAATCCCACTCGACCCCTTCGTGTGCGTCCATCAAGTTGTATTCGAGGACGCCGGGGAAGCGTCGCTCGCGGCGAATCTTCCTCGCCGCGCGCAAAAACTGGCAGGTGTCGTTGAGGAAGGTGATGCGACGCGTATGACGGTACAAAAAGGAGACGAGAATGGCCGCTGACAAAGCCGCCATCATCGCCTTCCTCCCAATATCTCCCGCGCGACTTCAGTGAAGCGGCGGCAGACGCCTTCATAACTGAAGTGTTCACGCGCCCGCGCCGCCAGTTCATCAGGCGACAAGAAATGGCTCCGCTCAAGCCCGATCAATATCGCATCGGCAAGCGCCTCCGCATCTCCCGTAGGAACCAGCACCCCGGTCCCTTCTTCAACATATTCTTCCGGGCCGCCGCACTTCGTCGCAACAACGGGCACGCCACAGCAGAGCGCCTCAGCGCCGCTCCGCGCAAATGTTTCGTAAGCGCTAGGGATCACGACGAGCGCTGCTTGTTGCATCAAGCGGGCCAATCTGTCGGGGGGCAGCCATCCGTGAATCCGGCACAGGGCGGTGAGCCCCATCGCCTCAACCGCCGGTGCGATCTGTTCCACAAGCTCGCCCACGATCTCTAAAACAACCGGCTTCGCACTGCGCCGCGCGACGATCTCCCAGGCCGAAAGCAGGTTTGAAACGCCCTTTCGCAAATCTTTGATGTGACCGCGCGTGACGCACACCACGCGCAGCGGGCCGCCGTTCGGCTTAAGGCTGCCGGGTCGAAACATCTCGCAATCAACAGGGTTGTATAACTGACCGTGAACCGTCGCGCCGAAAAATGCGTTGATGTCGAGGGCGAGGCTGCGGCTCACCGTCCCCAGATAATTCACCTGACGGTAGGTATAGCCCAAAGTCTTGCGCTGAAGCCATCGCGGATAGGGCGACCATTCTATCCAGTCGCGCGGCGGGCCAAAGTGCTCGACCAGCACGACCGGCAGATCAAAGAGCTTGCCGAGAAAGAGGGCCGCCTGTCCCGCCGGCTGCGCGATGTGCGCGAAGATGATGTCAATCTTCCACTCCCCGCGGATGCGGCGGAAGATGCGGCGGTAGGAATTCAGATAACTCAGCAGCCAACTTTTCGGGAAGTGGCGGTACGTATAATTCACGAGCCTGACGCGCGGCTCGATCAACTGCTCCGAGAAGAATCGCTCGTCGCCCGCGCCTTGAGCCCCAAGCTGCTGCGGGTAGATGACCGTCACTTCATGTTGGAGCGCGAGGCTGCGCGCATAATCGCGAATGTAGGTGGCGCGCTGCGGCTCGCGGCGTGTCGGAAAATGAGAAGGGATCAGCAGGACGTTCACGGCGTTTAATTGTTTCGCTTAACCCGCTTGAATACGACGTGGCCGCCCCGATCCAAAGAATCGAGAGGCTGCCCGGCGAGATCAAACGCGGCGTAGCCCGCCCGCTTTATCGTTTGCAGCAGCAAGCCAGGCGTCTCGCCGATCATTCGCATGTTGTCCACGTGTACTTCACAAAGTATGTAAACGTCGCCTTGGGCAAGCGTGGCGGTCGCGCCCTCAATAACGAATCTCTCATAGCCTTCGACATCGATCTTGATGACCCTTGGGATTATCTTATTTCGAGAGCAGTAATCATCAACGGTAGAGACTGGCACGGCGATGGGCGTGGTCAAGTGATTCTGCGCGTAGAGCGAGCTACCCGGATCGGCAGGGCTGCCCGAATCAGCGGTCACCGGCCCCGCATACAATGTGGCTTCGCCCGCTTTATCGCTGAGGGCAATCGGCTCGGCCATGATTTGCTCGCTGAGACGATTCAGCCGCACGTGACGATTTAGAAATCGCCGCGCCGTAGGGTTAGGCTCAAATGCGACGACTCTGCCGTCGGGCCCAACGAGCTGCGCCATAACGAGCGCGAATAATCCGACGTGTGACCCGACATCGAAAGCCACATCGCCGGGCCGCAAACTCTTTTCGAGAAACGCGAAGCATTCTTTCTCATAATCCGGAGGGAAAGCCCGCCACCAGCGCGGAGACAATCTGAGCCGATGATGATTAATTTCTACGCGAAGGCCGCGCCCTATGGTCGCCGCTTCGAGCAGGTTGTTTTCAATCGCACGAATGTATGGATTTTTTATCGGCACGGTTTTCATCAAGCCTGTGAGGGACTTCGTCTGCCGTTAGCGATCAGGAATCAGCGGTCGAACACCGCCAGTTCCTCGGGGGCTACGCGCGCTTCGCCAAGTTTTCTTATGAAGCGCGCCGGCACGCCTCCCCACACTTCGTGCGGCGGGACGCGGCCGCGCACGACTGATCCGGCTGCCACGACAGCCCCTTCGCCAACCCACGCGCCCGGCAGAATAATGCTTCCCGCGCCTATCCACGCGCCCTTGCCGACCGCGACCGGCAGCGCTTCGGGACCGTCCGCGCGGTGGTTGACGTTTTCGAAACAGCAGAACGGCCCGACCAGGACGCTCTCGCCGATGCTCACCTCTGCAAGCCCTTCGACGCGAAATCCCTGGTTGATAAATGCGTAGCGGCCGACGCTCAGATTACCCGCGTAATGGATGAACAGCGGGCGGCGGATGCGCGATGGAAGGCCGATACGCGCTCCTGCCATCCGCAGCAACAATGGCCGGATGAACGTGCTGATTAGATCGAAGTCCGGCAGCAGGTTGGCGATGCCGACAAATAGGCGCGTGCGCAGCACCATCGCGTCGTTCTTTGCGCACTGTCGGAACAGCTTGAATAAAGACCTGGCCTTACTCATCAGCCCGCGGTTAACTCCCGCCCTAGAGGTGCCCGCAATTGCGGCGCGGGCAGCCCTAGCTTTTCAAGCACGGTGGCCGCCCGGTGCGCGTAAGTGTGACGGGCGCGCACCGCATGGTATCCGGCTTCGCGATAATCGCTGAACGCCTCGGGGTCTTTAAGCACGGCCCACACCATTTCGTTGTACTCGTCCAGGCTTTCGGGCACGAGCAATTCATTCGTCTGAAACAAGTCGTGATGGGCGGCGGTGGCATCCGTGATGCAGAGGCCGCCGCTGCCTAGCACTTTGAAAACGCGCTCGCAAATGTCGCCGCCGATGACCGGCGCATGCGGCTCGTTGATTGCGGGCGACAGGGCTGCGTCACGATAAAGTAGCGGCTCATCTTTGGCTGACAGCTTTCCGCCATATCCGGCGTAGGGCCAGCAGGCATAACCAAAAACCGTCAACTCCCGTTCAAACGGTTTCAGATAAATGTCAAAGCTGCGAGCTTTGTACGGCCAGTAACCGCCCACGAACGCCATGCGCACGCTTGCGAATTTAGCGGGCGAATCATAATTGTCGTAAAGTGCCGTGTCGCACGCGAGCGGCAGAGAAATGAGCTGGTGCCCGCTGCGGACCCAGCCGCTATAATGTTCCAGTCCCGACTGGCTTACCGGCGTGAATACAAACGCAGGCTCTGACCTGTGCACACGCTTGCGAACCTTCGCGGGTACGGACAATCCCTGAAATCCATGATCTGCATAAAACTTCTCGGCCCCATCAAACCACGGGTTTACCCAGACGAAGTGGCGATACTTGCGAAGCTGGCGGGCCTGCCTGATGCTCAAGAATTCATAGTCGCTCTCGCTGATGAATACGACAGGATCGTCCAGGCGCTCAAGTCTCTCAAGGTTGAAAAGGCTGACCAGCTCATAGGGGACGCCGATCTGCTCGAAGCCGCGCGCCAGCCCCACTCGATAAGTAACTCCGGCATTCGGCACGCGCTGATCAAAGTATGGCCCGCACAAGATCACCGCCGTGCGGTCCGCGTCCGGGATCGGTTTCCCTCGTCTCTCGGTGATTACCGGCCCACGTCTGCGAATCAGCCGGCGCGCGAGCCGCTCTTGTAAATATCGCCTGACCGTTAAAATGGATGAAGGGGTGCGGCGGCGCATCCGCTCGCGAGTGGGTAGGGAATTCATAGGTGCGATCAAGCGAGCAGAGGCTACTTGTAGGCCCGTGCGTAAAGGTGATGCGCGAGCAGGGGAGTCGCCCCGATTTTATTGAGAGCGGATTTGATGCGACCTCGGTTCAGGCTGAATTCTGCCCAGGCTTCGGTGCGAGAGAATCCTTCGAGAAGCCTGCGCAGACTGCGAACCGATTGGATGTTGCAATGCCCGCCGATCTCCAACTCGCTTTTGAAAGTCAGCAGCGGCTGCCTTGGCCGTCCGCGCAGCATCTCGCTCAGGCGGGCGACGTACTGCCCGAATAAGAGGTAGCCTACGGAGGGCGAGGTGTGAACAATGAAGCGCCCGCCCGGCTTCAAACTACGATGAACTTTCTTGATGATCCGGTCGAGCCGTTCCGGGAGGAGATGCTCTACGAAATCCGACGTGAGGACGCAATCGAAAAGCTCGGAATCATATTCCATATCCGCCGCGTCGCACGAGCGGAGGTCGAGGCGGGCCTCGGCAGACGGGTCGTTGGCGCGGACAGTCTCTAAAGTCAGAGCCACCGCATCGGGACTGAAGTCAAGCCCCCATACCTTACAGCCACGGCGCAGGCAAGCCAGGACGACTTCCCCCCTGCCGCAACCGAGGTCGAGTATGCGTTCGCCGGGTTGCGGATCGGCGAGCTGAAACACGCGCGCGCGGTAGGCGCCGAGCGCAGATCCGTGTGTCTGTAGATAAAGCTCTGCGCCTTCTGCCCCGAAAAAATACTCTTTAGAGTAAAAATCAGGACTCGCCTCTTTCAACTCCATCATCGCTTTCCGTTCCACAAGATTACCCCTATGCCGGAGCCGCACAGCGGCGCGCGGTTTCTAAAATAATAATCCCTTTTGCCGGGTTGCTGTCTCGGAGCCGGTTCCAGAGTTCCGGCACTACGAACTGCTTAACCTCGTGTGAGGTGAACGGGCGCAGCCGATCACGACTGTTCATCGCCGGCAACCTCACCTCCCGGCTTTGGATGATTCTTGTTCATAATACGCGATGGTGGCCGGCAGCCCGTCACCCAGCATGATTGTGGGAACGAAGCCCGTGACCTGCCTCAGCTTCGTGGGGTCGCAACTCTTTCGAATCGCGCCCTCGGGCTTCGTGCGGTCAAAGACCACCTCACGCTTCTCGCCGGTGATCTCCAGTATGAGGGCGATCAAATCTCTGATCGTTATCTCCCTGTCATGCCCGATGTTGACGGGGTCGGCGCACGGGTATTTCTCCGCGAGAAGCATCAAAGCTATCGCCACATCTTCGGCATGGACGAAGGAGCGCGTCTGATTCCCGCTGCCCCACACGATGATCGGGTTTTCGCCGCGCAGCACTCGCATGACCAGAGCCGGCAGGACGTGCGCCCGCGCCGGGTCATACCTGTGTCGCGGGCCGTACGTGTTGAATGGCCGCGCGATGGCTATCTCCATATCGTGCTCGCGGTGATAGTAAACGGCCTGCCGTTCGAGCATTCGCTTGGCCCAGCCATAGCCCTCGTTGGCTTGCTCCGGCCCGCTGCCGCTTATATCTTGAGTTTCAGGCGTCGGCACTGCCGCGTCATCCGGGTAGACGCAGGATGAGCTGGCGATCATTACACGCGGCACCTGCGCTTTGCGACATGCTTCCAGGATGTTCGTGTTGATGAGGAGGTTGTCAGCCAGCATCTCGCCGTGGTGCATGTAGCTATACGAAAGGCCATAAGCCTTCGATGCCAGGTGCAGCGTCACCTCCTTGCGGTCGCAAGCGCGAAGGCAAAATTGCGGATCGCGAAGATCGCCTTCCATAACTTCGACGTCTTTGCAGACCTCTTCAATGTTGCCCAGCCGGCCATTTTCAAAGTTATCGGCTATGGCCACTTTGGCCCTTTGCTTTAACAGTCGCCGCACCACGTAGGAGCCAATGAAACCGGCCCCGCCGGTGACCAGGACTCGCTTTCCTTTCCAAAACCCCTCTGCCACTATATCACCCCTTTAAATTAAGAAGCTGGCGCGCATGGAGGCGATTGCGCCGCCACTCGAAAGGCGCGCGAACGAGATGTGCTTTTTCAGGCAAACGCCGCAATACGGCCAGCTCGCGCCTGGCCTGCGAAAAGTTGCGGCTGCGCAAGGCTCGATAGAACCTGTATAAAATCCGTTTCCCGAGTGATTGCCACGCCTCACGGACCCTGTGCCAGCCCTGCGCATCCGTTCGGGGAATCGACCTTGAAATGCAGTGCAGGTATTCAAACTGCTTCGCGCTTGCCACTTTCTCCCACTCTAGGTTGGCGGAATAACTTGCCGGATGGATGCGGTACTCCGCGCCTACTTCATCCAGGTAGAAAATCGGATAGCGGTAGGCCAGCTTCGTCCAGAGAAGGTAATCCTGTTGCATGAACTTGATATTCGCATCGAAGCCGCCGATGGCGAAGAACGGCTCTCGCCTGCAAACCACCGTAGACATCTGTACGAAGTTGCCTGATAACAATCGCTCGAAAGCCTCTGACACAACGCCGCGCGCAGGCCCCCACCCGCCTTCCTCGCCGCTGACCCAGAGACCTTCTCGCTCGACTTCGAACAAATATCTGGCGCGACCGTAAACCAGCGCCACTTCCCGATGGCGAGCAAGGACATCCGCGGCGTGCGACAGGTGGTCGGGCAGCAGTCTGTCGTCCGCGTCTAAAATAGCGAGCGCCTGTCCGGTCGAATGTTGAGCCGCGCAGTTGCGAGCCGCGGCGACCCCGTGATTGCGGCCATCCGGGTGCGCGAGGGCGCGAACGATTCCGGGATGTTTATTCTCCAGGCGCGCGGCGATTTCGCGCGTTCGATCCGTCGAGCCGTCATCGAGAATGATGACTTCCTTCTCCGGCCAGGTGCTCGCCACGGCGCTTTCGACCGCTTCTTCCAGGTAACGCTCGCTGTTGTATGCGGGAATGATTACGCTAACTTTAAGCATCAACCACGCTCACCCGATCAATGAGCCGACCGCCCATCTCAGCCGATCCCGGAATGCCGGAAGAAATCCTCGAAGCGCCGCCGCCAGGTATGGTCGTTGAGCGCACGGCGGCGACCCGCTGCTTTAATTTGCTCGCGCTCCCGGTCGCGCTTGAGGTAATAGCGAGCCTTGTCGACGAGGCTTTCGCCGCCCTCAAAGCAAACCACTTCCTTGCCGACCTCGAAGAACGCTTCGATCTCCTCGACGTACTCCATCAAGTAAAACGCGCCGCTCATCGTCGCCTCGAAGTCGCGCAGTCGCACCTGTCGGATAGGCGCTTCATCTTGATAAGTGAGTCCGCATTTTGCGAAGCCCAGACTGATTTTGCTCTCGCTGTATCGGCGCACCATCTCCTGGTCGGAAAGCGGCGGGCCGAGAATCCTACGAGGCAGTCGCGGGCGGGCGGTCGCGCCATCGCGTTGCGCAGGGCTTGAGGTTGAATGGCCGTTGGTGTTTTTACGCTTGCACCTTCCGAGCCGGTGCGGCAGTTGTCCCTTCAGCAATCGCTTGAGCCGGGCGCGCCACAACTCAAAGCTAGAGGGGTAAGATTCGCGCCAGTTCGGGCCCCACACCCGCACCTGCACATCGTTGTTGTGCAGGTAATGAATAAACTGCGGGCGGTCGCCGTACATCTGGCCGACGAAAGCAACGTCGTAGCGGTAAGGCTCTGAGAAAGGACGATAAAAACCAGGATTCGCCGCCTCTTGAAAGTAATAAGGATTCGCGCCGACGGCGTGGTAATCGTCGAGCCGAAATTTTTCAGCCACCAGACACCAATCATAAGCGGGCGCAAGGTCGCGGACAAGATGAAATTGATAAGAGGCGTTGCAATAAAAATTCACGGTCGGAATGCCGAGCGCTTTAATCTCGTCGATAACAGGCGAGCTACAGTGCGCGCTGTAGAAGTATGAAAAGAATAAGTCTATGGGGCGGTGCGCGTGCGCCGCTCTCACCTGTTGTATCAATTTCTGCTCAAGCTCGGGCCGGTGCTCCTCGATATACGCTTTTTGATTGGGGTCTTCGAGGTCGAGGTTCCGGTTATACTCTGAGAAGTCGAAGACGAAGCCGATGATTGTATGGCCCATCTCACGAAACGT
Organism: Blastocatellia bacterium; assembly: GCA_035275065.1. Classification (NCBI taxonomy): domain Bacteria; kingdom Pseudomonadati; phylum Acidobacteriota; class Blastocatellia; species Blastocatellia bacterium. The sequence goes on along the minus strand of DATENM010000064.1, from coordinate 204,571 downwards.
GTCGTAGAAGTTGCGGTGCCACACTTGAGAATCGCGCAGCCCCCAGTGATTCGGGGACGGGTCTACGGCGTAAAAAATGTTCATCTCGAATGACGCTGACGATAATACTTCCGGAACGGCAACGTTTCTCTAGCGCCGGTCATGGCTGGGCGGGCCGCCGCGCGAATGCAATCAACTCTTCGCCGCTTGCCAACCGTGATAAGAAACGAAACGGCATGGCGGCAACCCGCAGGTGAATTGACTCAATTGCCGCGCGGCCATAGCTTGCCAGGTTGCGACCCGGGTGTAATGTTTGACTCATCGTGAGCGGCCACCATGTTGGAGGATCAATCAAATGCATTTCCGTGATCTTGAACCCGACCGACTCTAACGCCCTTCCGAGTGACTGCCTTGTGAAAAGGTGCAGGTGGTACGGGACCCAGTGGCTCACGCTTCGGCTGCGAAACAGGCGCAGCGAAAGGCTCTCGCCATGCGGAACGTAGATGGCGATGAAGCCGCCGGGATGCAAGTGCTCGAAGGCTGCGCCCAGGACGGACGAAGGATTAATGACATGCTCTAAGACGTTATCGAGCCGCACGAGGTCGAATGGGCCGAGCCGCCGCGCCGCTTCGGTAAGCTCGCCCGACACAAACTCGCCCGACGGGATCCTACGCCGGGCAGTCGCTACCGCCGTCGGGCTGATGTCAACGCCAGAGATGCTCCAGCCGCTATTCACAAATCCGGTTAGCCCTGTCCCTTCGCCGCAACCCATGTCGAGTAATCGCGGAGAGTCTTTGCGAATCGTTGGCAAGAATTGGTGCAGCGCCGCGTATCGCTCAAAGCTCTGCTTGAAAAGCTTATACTCGGCTCTCGTGAACAACGCGCGCATCCCATTTGCAGTTCTTGATTTGACATTGGCTTGGATTACCGATTCGTCTTGCCAAAGTTGCTCGTATAAACCGGCGAGCTCCTCTGCGTCTCGTATCGGGCAAAGGAAAAGATGCGAGCACCCATCGCACCTAACGTACTCGCCCGAAAGCGAATGCCCATCGCGACTATTTGAACCGCGTGAGACAACCCGTCCGCCGGTCGTGCCACAAATAGGACATGAGCGCGAGCGACCTTGTTCATTTGCTATGGCCGCGCGGGCGCTGGGGGAGGGATTCTTGACGGCATCGAGCATTTTTCAGCGTTCCTTATCCGCGACGACAAGCGGTTGGTAATAATTCTCGTCCGTCATGGGGGGATATAAGAAATACTCTCCCGCCCTTGTGTCGTAGCGCGCCCCGCAGCTTTCGCAGCGTGTTTCTTCAGGGCCGAAGCGAAGCGTCGTCAGATGACAGGACGGGCAAGCGACGACGCTTGAAATCCAGGCGGGCAACTCGGCTTTTTTTTCTCCTTGATTGCCCGGTCGTTTCCACCTGATTATTCGCCCGACTCTATTCTTTACCGCGCGCAGCATTCGCCTTTTCCGGCTTTTCTCGCGGTGCTCGATTGCCGAGAGGTTTGCTATTAACTTGGCGCGCTCGACCGCATCAATCAGATTGTCGAGCGAATCAACGATTCTGAAGTTGATCGTCTCGTCCCATTCTAAGCCGATGATCCAGATGGGCAGGTAGCTTTGATACAAGGCTTGATAACCGGACGACTCAGTCATGAGTTGCTCGAAGATGGGGCCGATTGCCTCGGCGATCTGCCGAACAGAATCCTGGACGCGTGCTTTCTCGAGCAGGCGAATCTCACCGCCAACGACGTTAATCAGCCATTGATGAACACCGACGTTGTTTATCAATTCAAAGACATAAGATGGGAATTCAATATATCCGCTCTTGCCGATGCGAGTCATCTCCGCCAGGAACCTTTCGATATCGTCTGCCGGTACGTGTTCGAGGACGTGCGAGCAGATGACGTAATCGAACGCGCAGTCAGTGAATGGCGTCCGCACGCCCGAATAGAGTATCAAAGGTTGTGTGTAAATGGGGCGGTCGAGATTGCCGTCCTGGCTGAAGGCTTCTGCGTCGCCCCGCGAGTAGCGGTCGCATAGCACGTCTGCGCGCGGATGCGGAAAAGCGCCGGGACCAATCTCAAGCACGCGCTGATCAGGGCCTAGTTGCCGCATCAATTTTTGGTGGTGTATCGGCATCGCTCCCCAGGAAGTGACGCCCCTCGCGGGCGGCTGCGAATAACGGTTAAGAGCTGACCTCTGTTTGGTTAATTGCGTCTTGCGTAGCGGCGCGGGCCTCGTTTTGCGCGCCGGCTTTTTCCGGCGGCATGCTCATCCACGATGATGACAGGCACTCGCCCCACCGGATGTCGGGGCGAACCAGTCCGGGCCAGGGTCGAAGCCAGCGGCTACGGCTCTTATCAATCCATGCCGACGTGTCGACGTCGAAGCTGACGGTGTGGCTTATCCAGTCAACCGGCACCTCGGTTGCCGCCGGGCGCGCAGAATTGTAGAGATAAACCGACACAGTAATTCGGCCTTCGTTCAGTAAAAACGGCGGCACTTCGCAGTGGGTCGTATAGCGACCAGGCGACAGACGGCCCGCACCCCAGTTTGCCGAAGAGAACAGAATCAGGCCCTCACTGCTCAAGAAATGAATGCCGGGAATGACGTACGATGGGTTCGCTTCGACAATGAACTCGATTGCGATGCGCAGCGGCTGATCGACCTGTGCGACCGCGCAATTATCGCCAAGCAATTGAACTTTCGTGACTCTTAACGAAGGCTGTTTTTCACCCTCGGCAGGCGCGGGTCTGACCCAAGCGCTGGAAGTGGATTCGATGCCCAGGCGGCTATAAAGCTCCAGGACGCGGTCGGTGTCAGCGGCGGCTTTAATGCGACCGCGGTCCAGCAAAATGGTGTGCGGGCAGAGCGCGCGCACCGCCGAAAGATTGTGGCTGATGAAAAGCACGGTGCGCCCTTCGCGGGCGACATCGCCCATCTTGCCGAGACATTTCTTTTGAAAGGCGGCATCGCCTACGGCCAACACTTCGTCAACCAGAAGGATTTCGGGCTGCAAGTGCGCGGCGACAGCGAACGCGAGCCTGAGATACATGCCACTCGAATAGCGCTTCACAGGCGTGTCAATAAATCGCTCGACTTCAGCGAACGCCACGATAGCATCAAAGTTCTGTTGAATCTCGCGGCGGGCCATGCCGAGTATCGCCCCATTCAAATAGATGTTCTCGCGCCCCGTCAGTTCCGCGTGAAAGCCCGTGCCGACTTCGAGCAGGCTGGCGACGCGGCCCCGAATCTGCGCCGTGCCGGAAGTCGGCTGGGTGATACGCGACAGTATTTTCAACAGCGTGCTTTTGCCTGCGCCGTTGTGACCAATAATGCCGACGACTTCACCCGGCTCGACGACGAAGGAGACGTCCTTCAGCGCCCAGATGGTGTCGGCTTCCGACGACCGACTGGCCAACTGCCGCAAGCGGCGAAAGGGCGTCGCAGCCGCTTCCATGAGGGCCTCACGAAAAGTGCGGTAGCTTTGCTCTGCCGCGCCTAATCTGTACTGCTTAGAAATGCTCTCGACTTGAATAGCGGGTTGGCTCATAAAGAACAGTCAGACATAATGGGCGGCTTCAACGTCGACCTCTGTTGGCGCGGTCTTACTCGACGGCTTGGCTAAGATTTTTCAGATTATATCAGCGAACTTATTTTCCATTCGCCTGAACGAGTATGCCGAATACAGCAGGAAGGCGAGCGTCGCCACAGACGCGACCGCAAGCGCAGACCAGTCAAATTGCTGGCCGAACAGCGAGGCGCGGTAGCCCGTGATTATGCCGCTCAATGGATTGAGTGCCAGCGCCCAGCGATACTTCTCAGGAATTATGCTTGTCGGATAAATAATGGGCGAGACGAACATCCATATTTGCATCATGAAGGGCAGGGCATAGCGAATGTCCCTGTATTGAACATTCAACGCCGAAGTCCACATCCCGACGCCGAGCGCGAGCAGCGTGGTGAGCAAAACCAGCGCGGGCAGCAGAGCGAGGTTCCAACTGATGGCAATGCCATAATAAATCATCAACACGATTAAAATGACGAAAGCGACTGCGAAATCAACGAGCGCCGCCGCCGTCGCGGCCCCCGGAATAATGATGCGTGGGAAATAGACTTTCGTGATCAGATTCGCATTCCCGACCAGGCTGTTGCTGCTTGCGGAAACGGCGTTCGAGAAAAAAGTCCAGGGCAACAGCCCCGCCAACGCAAAGAGCGGATACGGGATGCCGTCCGACGGGATTCCTGCGAATCTGCCGAAAAAGAGCGTGAAGACGATCATTGTAAAGACGGGTTGCAGGACGGCCCACGCCACTCCGAGCAGCGTCTGTTTGTAGCGCACCTTCACGTCGCGCCACGTGAGAAAGAAAAACAACTCGCGGTAAGCCCACATATCTTTCAGGCCAAATTGGCTCCACCGCGAAGCGCCTATGGTCACCACCTGAAGTTCAGGCGGCGCAGTTGTCTGATGAGTTGCGTCCACCGAGTCTTTCGCCTCTGAGCGCGCCTTGTCGTTCGGGCCGGCGATTGATTCCAGAGCGCCGTCTCCTTCGCCTGATCGCGATTCCTGTGGAGATTGTTCAGGCAGGCGCTTGGCAAGTTGGCCTGTCTGGGGTTCGACTGTAAGCCGCCTCAGCTTGCCTTGCCGTTGTCGCTTACGTCCGGCTTATGGTTGTCTTCGGGGTAGCTTGAGTAATAGCGCTGATAATAATAGCCGTCATAGCCTTCGCGCCGCATGTCGACGTTGTTCAAGACGACGCCGAAGATTTTTGCCCCGACGCTTTCAAGGTCTTGCCTTGCTCGGCGCGCCATCTCACGCGTGCTCTTGCCGCCGTGCACGACGAGGATGACGCCGTCGACTATGGTCGAAAGGATCACAGGGTCTGTGACGCTGATGAGCGGTGGCGAATCGAGCAGGATGTGATCGTAGCGCGCCGCCATCGCTTGCAGCAATGCCTTCATCTTGTCGGAGCTGAGCAATTCAGCCGGGTTCGGGGGAACCGGCCCGCACGGCAGCAAGGACAGATTCGGTATTTGAAGAGGGTGAATCAAACCGTCAAGCTCGACATCCTGCGACAGATAAGTAGACAGCCCCGTAACATGATCCAGACCGAATATCGTGTGGGCGGACGGTTTGCGCAGGTCGCAATCTATAATCAGCACCGAGGCGCCGAGCTGCGACAACGAGACGGCGGTGTTGATCACCGTGGTGGTTTTGCCCTCGCTTGGCCCGCCGCTGGTTACGAGGATCGTGCGAGGCGGATGGCCCGCAGCCGACAGCAGCATAGACGTGCGGAGCATACGATACGCCTCAGCCGCCGCCGAGCGGCTTTCGAGAGCCACCAGTTGAATGGCTCTCATTTTGTCTTCGCCATCCGTGGCGGCAGAGATGCTTGCGGCGGCAATCGCCCCCCTTTTTCTGCCTTTCGGCAGTAGGCGGCGCGGCCCGTTAACCGATATCGCGGGGATGACGCTGAGTGCGGGCAAGCGCATATACCAGCTCACGTCCTCGACCGTCTTGATGGTGTTATCGAGCCGCTCAAGCAGGAAGGCCAGGCCGATGCCTGCCAGCAGGCTGAAGAATAATCCGATCATTATCGTCCGCAAGCGGTTCGGCCCCACCGGCGACATGGGCATTTCCGCGGGCTCGACCACGCGCATGTTGTTGTGCTGCTCGGCGAGTTGAATGTCGGTCTGGTTGGTCTTCTGCAGAAACTCCGTGTATAAGGTTTTGGCCGTCTCGACATTCGATTTCAGGATATTGTACTGGATCGTATCCTGATTGAGCTGGATGGCTTCCTCCTTCGCCTGATTGAGCGCCGAGCTCAGCGCCTTCTCATCACGGACGGCGCGTTCGTAATCAGCCTTCAATTTCTCCTCAAGCGTTTTCCGACCGGCGTTAATCTGGTCCTGAATGACTGCCATCTGTTGTTTGACCTGAACCACTTCCGGGTGCTTAGGCCCGAAGTCAACATCGAGCTGCGCGACACGGACCGCAAGCTCGGAGAGCTTTGCTTGAAGCGCGGCGATCCTCGGGTCCGAAAACGCCTCGGGCAACTGGGTCACGCGCCCTTGCCTGACTTCTTCATAAAGCGATTGCTTTAGCAGCCGATCAGTCTCGGCGCGCATGACTTGAGTGTGCAGCTCCGCGAGCCGGTTCGTCGTCAGCGTCTCCTTGCCTTCGGTTGAAAAAATCCCGTGCTCGCGTGTGTAATCCGCGAGTTTCTGCTCGGCCTCCCTTACTTTCGTAAGCAGGTCGCGCGTCGTATTTTTCAACCAGTCGGAAGTTTTCGTGAACCTGTCGGTCTGATTCAGGAAATCGCGCTCAACGAACTCACGTGCGACACCATTGGCGACACTGGCGGCTATCGCAGGCTCCGTGTGAATGAAGGAGACGGCGATCAGCCGGGTGTTCGGGACCTCTTCGACATTCAGGTGCTCGGCCAGCACGTCAATGTAAGGCTTCAACCGGCCGCTGTCATCGACGGAGTCGCTGAAGTCGTTGGTCGAGCGCACGGGCAAGGCTTCTTTCTGCGAAGCCGATTGTTGCGCAGCGGGTTGTGATGCTTGATCCGCCTGGAATTTGCCCCAGATCGTTTGCACGGCTTCCAGCAGCGACTTGCGACTGTTCGCGTCGAGAAACTTGGGGTTCTTGTCCAGACCCAACCGCAAGACCACATCCTTGAGCAGAGGGCGGCTTTTGAGCAAATACATCTTCGTGCGCAGGCTATCCGTGTCGTCCGTCTGTACAATGACGTCAGCCGTCTTGACGACGGTGGTGTTGTTCTTGCCGATCTCGATGATCGCCGCCGCCTGGTAGGTGGACTTCGTCCTGTACACCTCGACGCTGACGATTGTCGTAATAATGACGGCCGCGGCGATGATCAGCCATAGGCGCTTGCGTATTGTCCGCCAGATTTCGCGCAGATTGATTCCGCCCGCGTCTGGCTCCTGGCCGTACCCGTAACTCACTGGTCTCGGATAAACCGGCTGCAGGACTTCGCCCGAGGGAATTTTTTCAATCTCGGATCTTTCATCTGCCATTTGCTAATCTCCAACCTTGCTGGGACTGGGCGACTCGCTCGTGCTCCAGAAGTGGCTTAATACGGCAGTCCACGAATAACCGCCTGCACGCCGAATGCGGATAACATCATGTGGGTGACCGATTTCATGCGGCTGTTTGGCACGATGACGACGTCGTTGGCCATGATTGGCACGTCAGGCTTCTTGCCGCTCATCACGCCGCCTATGTCCACTTTCATGTCGAGACGCTTGCCCGTGCCCGGCTCCTCGCGGAAGATGATGCCATGGCTCGCGGCGGCATTGAAAGTCGTGCCCTGCGCAAGCGAGATGGCCTGTCTGAGGGTTGTCCCTTCTTTCAGCGTGTAAGAGCCGGGCGCGCGCACCTCGCCCGCCACGAAAAAAAGGTCTGACGGCGGCACGTTGATGATGTCGCCCGGCTCAACGATCATGTTCTGGTCGAAGTGCCCCTTCAATAGCCCGTTGATGTTCACCATTATCAGCTCGTACTTCTCTGCGCTCGCATCGCTTGCGTCCGCGCCCGAAACCTTCGGCTCGCCGTCGGAGACGGTTTTTACAGCGCCGCCAGCGCGCCGGGCATGGGCCGCATCCGCATCATTGTTTTCAGCAGTCTCGCCGCCCCCGCCCGCTTTGATTTCCCGAATGATGAAAGCGGATGAGCCGTGATTGTCGCTCAGCCCCCCGGCGAGGATGATGAGCTTGAGCAGCGACGCCCGGCCTTCAATCTGGTAGACGCCGGGGCTCCGCACAGCGCCCTGTATAAAGAAAGAGCGGCTGTTATACTGCTTGACCGAGACTTTGACGCGCGGGCTCTTAAGGTAGTCGCCGCGCAAGCGGTCGGCAATCAAAGCCGCCAGTTCTTCCGTCGTTTTGTTTACGGCGACGACCCGGCCAACATAAGGCATAAGAAATGTGCCGCTCGCGCTGACATTCCATGTGCCTGAAAGTTCGGGAGCTTTCTCGACCTGCACGTCGATGACATCGCGAGGCCCAATTTTGTAATCTTCGTCCGGCGAAACCAATACCTCAGTCGCTCTAGGCTTTGGCGAAGCGTCCGCCGGCTGTTGCGGTTTCCCAGTCCGGTTTGGCGCTTCTTGCGCGACGCCGAGTGCGGGACCTGCCGCGAGGGCCGCTGCCGCAAGGAAGAGAGTAGAGAGCCTCAAAAAATAGGGTTGCGCCTTTGCCGTTTCGCTTCTCATGGTGAATACTCCTGCCGCCGATAATCGAAACAGATTCCCCTCAGTCGCTGGCCGCGCGAGTTGTGGCTGCTTGATCGTGTTGAGCCATCGCGCCCACACGCGAGACGACCGCTGTCAGCAGCAAGAACAACAAAGCGTTCGAGGGGATTTGAAGGTTGAAATCAAGTATGCTGTGGACGAGCAGCGCGAGCAAGCCCGCGCCGCCCCCGAGTGCGAAGCCTCGCAACCCCGGCTCGCTCGACCGTAGGCCGCGCGCGACTGCGCGAAAGATTGCGACGATGAACCACGCGGCGATCAGCCCGCCCGGCACGCCGCAGTCAGAAAGCGCCTGAAGGTAATCGTTGTGCGCGTGGCTGACCGTTAAAGCTCCGTCCGACCGGCTATAAATTGGATAGGCCGTCTGATACGCGCCAATCCCGACACCCGTCACCGGGTTGGCGCCGATCATCAATAAAGTATCCTGCCAAATCCAGCCGCGGCTGCTGAAGAAAGTTTCAGCAGTTGCTTGTGAACCGCTCATCGCTCTACCGGTCACTCGATTCATGATCGCTTGCGGGCCGATAAAAAAAATGCCTGCCGCGATTGTCACAATAAGAATAATGACCACCAGCGACGGATGGAAAGCCGCCCGCGAAATCGTCCGCCTTGCGCGCGCGTCTTTCTTCGTTCCGGCTTCGCCTTTCTTACGATAGCACAGACCGCCAAGGGCGAGAAAAACCAACGAGGCGAAGAAACCTATCATGCCTCCGCGTGAGAGCGAGGCCATAATCGCAATCCCCATCACCACGCTCGCAAGCACGCAAAACACTAACTGGCCGCCCCGCACTGCGCGCGCGACGACAAACGCGACAGGGATAGGCGTCAACATTTCCATGTACCCCGCGAAGTGATTATGGCTGGCGAACGGGCCGAAGGGCGACGCGGTCTGCGTGTTGGGCCGAAGCCAGTAGAAGCGCCCGTTCCAACTGAAGTGCTGGGCGAAGGCGAAAATCGCCATCGCCAGACCGTAAATGATGAGGAACCTCGTCAGGGCCAACAATCTTCGCCGGGTTGTGAAAAAGTTTGCCGCGATGATGTGGGACGCGAGCAGGTAAAATATAACGGTGACGGCGCTGCGCGTCGCCTCGACATCTTTAGATAGGCTTAACCTCCTGCCCTCGCCGCTGGTGAAGGCGACGCTTTGAATGAGGCCAACGACGACGAGCGCCGCTAGCGGCAGTGCCGCTGCCGGTATGCTCAACGTGACGCGCTTTTCGACCAGAACCTGAATCGTCCATAACGCCAGGAGCGCGACTACGATCAATTCAAAGATGGCAACTGACCATGCCTCGACCGCGCCGTACGCGAGCGCCGTGAAGACAACCGCGACGAGCAACCCGGTTGCAATCATCGTGTCTATTCGAGCTGTCATAAACCCAGGAGGGAAAGAGCAGTGATGAGTGATGAGTGGTAGGTTGTAATTACCGATTCGTCTCGACTCTACTCATTACTTATCACTTAGCTGTTGACTCATCGCAAAATCATCGAACCAGACGATCCCTTCGGAGGGCACTTCCTGGCCGGTTTGCGGCTTCAGCTTGATCGAAATGTAGACGGCTGATTCCCCGTTTGAAGCCTGCCGAGGCGCGACGAAATCAACAATGATCAACTGCCAGCCGTCCGCTGCCTGGCCGACAGGCTTGGAGACAGCGAGCCGGGAAGATGAATCAACCGCGGTCACCACAACTTGCGGCCCTTCTGTAGAGTTGAGCTGCTCGGACTTCGCGTAACACGCGAGCCGGTAATGAACGCCTGCGCGCACTGCGACCAATTGGCTGACTTCACCTTCGGGGTCGGCCTGGCCGCGTCGCGTGAAATCTATTCTCAGCGATCTCGCGCCGCCATGCGCCATGCCTGTATCGAGAGAAAACCGCTCGCCCGTGTCGCGCTTTACGACCCAGTCAAACTGGGCAAGCTCTTTCGCTACGACCGCTTCAAAGCCGCCGTTCCAGATGAGCGAGCGGTCCGAGTCGCCAGCGCCTCTTAAATCGAGCCACAACTCGCGCGCGAGCTGGAACTGAGCCGCCGCGATCAGCTCGTCAATTAACGGCGGAGTTTCAGGAGACGCGAGCAATTCGTTGCGATCAAGACGGCCAAGGAGGGCAGCCGCTTCCGCCGCGCGCGATCTTTTCATGAGGAACCGCGCCAGCGCAATTTGGCCTTTTGTGGAATTGCTTGCGACTGCTTCCATCGCCTTGATATCGCCGTGCGCCGCCGTCCATATCAGGTCGAGCGTCATCGGCAAAAGCGAGTTCCTTGAAGCGATAGTTGTGCGAAACTCATTGAGCGATTCATCGAGCTTGCCCTGCCTTAACAGCAAGTTCGCCAGATGCCAGCGCACGTCCGTATAATTCGGGGCGAGCGCGAGCGCGCGCCGCAGGTATTGCTCGGCAATGGTTTGATCGCCGGTTGCTTCTTTGATTAAAGATAGGAATAACGGAAAGCGATAATCATAAGGCGAAAGCTCGATGGCGCGGAGCGTGTGCGATTCGGCATCTGCCAGGCTGCATTCCGGCGCGAGCCAGCAAGCCTCTGCGAGTTTCACATGCAAGCGCGGCGAGCTTGAGAAGCGAGTTGAGGAAGCGGCAAGAACCTCGCGCGAGACCATCACTCGCTCATCCGACAGCGTCCCGCGCGCAAAATCAGAAAGGAGATTGAACGCCAGCAGCACTAACAATGCGAAAGCCCCGAGCGCAAGCGCCACTCGCTCCGCAAGTCTGTTCAAGTATAGGTCGAGTCGCATGTAGTTGGTCACTTCACGTGTCGGTTTGCTCGGAAACAGACGTCTGGCGGCGGCCATGATTTTCCCAACAGTTTCTTTAGCTGCCGAAATCTGCGCAGGCTCCGCCCTCGACACGTTAAGCCCGTTAGGGAAGCCGCAATAGCGACAGTTAATAATTTGGTCGGCGGCGGCTCACGCGCAGGTTTAGTGAGAACGCTGCCCGGTAACTTAAGGCGGAATCTTAGCCACCTCTAATGTTCGAATAGACACTGGGATGAATAAGTCTGACAAAAGCGCAATAAATGATAGCGTTGCCCGGATAACCTGGGAATGATGTCACAACATTCTCAGTGATTAATAACTAATGCGCCAGTTGACAGATCGTCAAGGGGAGCCTCAAGTTGAGGCCGAACAGACGGCAACATCAAGGAACAACCACCGTGACTACTCAAGAGTTTATCATCAGCTTGTTTTGCCGAGTCGATGATCGGATGCGCGAGGTCGAAAAATATCCGCAAGCCAGGCTCTTCCCCGGCGCACTGGTGACGATTGCCTTGCTGTTTGCCATCAAGGGCGGCGGCAAGCTGGGCTTGCTGTTGAATCAGTGGGGCCCGGTCGTCAAGTGGGACTGTGCGACCGGGAACATTTATGACGTGTATTTTCACCCGCTGATCGAGGCCGTCAAAGAACATCTGATCATGCTGACCGGCGGCGGCTTTCAAGCGGCGAGCCGCGACCCGGAGAATATGAAAGTATGCGCACGCGGCACGTGGAACGTGCGTCTGGCGGAGACGGTGCGGTTGATGTTGACGAGGGTATATCATTTCAATAGATTAGCCATCGGTGTGGACCTATTTCCTAGCGCGATTGGTCTACACGATGGCGGGTTTCAATCTGCTGGGAACCTGGAACGGGTTGGAATTTGATGAAGAAGGAATTCTGCATCTCTCCATCGCCGAATTCGGTCTGCGGGCGCTAGTACGATTGGTTAATAAGCTCTAGCCTTGTCCCTGTGTTCAGCTCTTCGTCCTCAATCCCCAGCCTAAGAGCAATAACCAGCGCCCACGCAACGATACGGGACGTATCATCTGTTTGTCAATCATAGCCTCGCAGAGGCCACGAGGTCATGGTCGTTAGAGGATGACGGCCGCGTCCTTTTTGATCAGATCGCGTCAACGGTTTGCTGGCCTCCCCGAGAGGGAAGAGACCGGCTCGCCGAAAAACCAAACGGTTAAAATGGGCCCCCAAACGGGAGCCCTATTTTCTTGTCCTTCTTAAAAAGTTGGTATATACTCCGCTAGCCTTTACAGTAGCGGATATAGCAATCCAAGGACCGGTCGTACCAAAAAATCTGTGTAGTTAATAAATAACCTCCTGCCCAGAGGCACCATCTTCTGGCGATCACCTCTCGCTGTTTGGTATTACTAAGCGGCTCTTGCTCAGTTCTAGCCTCACGAGGCCGTATATGCACTTAACTGCCGCCGAACCGGCAATTGACCAGCCAGGGGATATCAGATACGCCTCCAATTTAGAGCATCTCCGCGACGAGATGAAATGGCTGGATAGTCTCATCCGCCTGAAGCTGCTTGAGCAGGAAGCGCCGTCGGCGCCCGCGGACAGATTCCGCGGCCTGGTGATGTCGAAAGCAGAAGTTGACGCGCTGGTTGCCGAGGAGCCCGCCGGCGCAGATGAAGAGGATGGCAGCCCTCAAGGCGCAAGGCGGCAAGCGGCAATCCATTTTTTAAGCTCTCTCGAATCCCTGATTGAGCGTAAGAAGGCGTCGAGTCTTGCGGCTGGGATTGATCTTGCCCTGCCGCGCCTCTGCGAAGTCCTCAGGCTGACGCGATTTGAAGGCCGCTGCCTGCTGATCTGTCTCGCGCCCGAAATCGACCGCAAATACGATAGCCTCTTCGCGTATCTGCAAGATGACATCACCGCTAAGATGCCTTCCATAGACCTGCTGCTGAATCTACTGTGCGACACGCTCGACGAGCGCCTGGCGGCGCGGCAGGGATTTGATCCGCGAGCGCCGCTCGTCAAGTATCGCCTCTTGCGGGTCGCCGACGGCGCCTTCGACGGCCCCGCGACTTTGCTTTCGCGCTCGGCAAAGCTTGAGGACGGCGTCGTCAACTTCCTGCTCGGCTTCCCGGAGATTGATGCGCAACTGGATGGCATGGCCCGACTGGTCGGTCCTGAAGCCGGCGCGCCGTCGCTGCCCGTGGACGAGGCGGCCAGGAGACAGATCAACGATTTCATCGGAGCGCCGCGCAATCGCCGCGAAGAGCAGCGCAATCGCCCCGAAGCATCGTCCGGCTGCCCGGTCTTCTTCTTCTCAGGGCCTGACGGGTCGGGCAAGCGCGCGCTCGCCGAAACGGTCTGCCGCGACCTAGGGCTCCGGCTGCTGGTCGCCGATGTGAGCCGAATGCCGGACGCCCAGCCGGCTTTTGACGAGGCGGTTTGGCGGCTGGGCAGAGAAGCCACTTTGCGGGACGCCGCGTTGTGCCTTGAAGCGTTTGACGCCTTACTCGCCGACGACGCACGCCGCGCCTGTTTGAACTCGCTGCTTGAGATGATGGGCACGTTCTCGCCGCCGGTTTTTCTGCTCGGCAATCAAAACCGGGACCTGCCCGCGCCGTTCAGCCGCGCCCCATTCGTTCACCTGAATTTTCCTGTGCCCGATGACCGGCAGCGCAAGCAGCTCTGGGAAGGCCACCTGCGCCGGCACGGCCTGCCGACGGATGAGGCGGAGGCGCGGGCGCTGGCTTCGAGCTTTAAGCTGACGGCGGGCCAGATTCAGGCGGCAGTGAGCTTTGCCGAGAACCTCGCCCAATGGCGCGCCCCCGATGGTGCGCGAGTGACGTTGAAAGACCTCTACGCCGGCTGCTCGGCTCAGGCAGGGCTGCGGCTGGGCGCGCTGGCGCGGAAGATCGAGCCGGTCTTTGAGTGGGACGACATTGTGCTGCCGCCCGATCAACTGGCGCAGCTCGGCGAGCTTTGCGAGCAAGCCGGCAGTCGCCACACGGTTTATGGCGACTGGGGCTTCGGCAACAAGCTGGCGCTCGGCAGGGGCGTGACCGCGTTGTTTTCGGGCCCGCCCGGCACCGGCAAGACGATGGCTGCCGAGGTGATCGCCAACGCGTTGCGCTTGAATCTCTACAAAATCGATCTCTCACAGGTCGTCAGCAAGTACATCGGCGAGACCGAGAAGAATCTCCATCAGGTCTTCAACGGCGCGCAATCGAGCGGCGCCATCCTGTTTTTTGACGAGGCCGACGCGCTCTTCGGTAAGCGCAGCGAAGTCAAAGACGCGCACGACCGCTATGCCAATATCGAAGTCGCTTACCTGCTGCAAAAGATGGAAGAGTACGACGGCATCGCCATACTGGCGACGAACCTGCGGCAGAATCTCGACGCGGCATTCGCGCGGCGGATGCGGTTCATCATCGAGTTCCCCTTTCCCGATGAAGCCTACCGTCGGCGCATCTGGAAAGGGCTCTTTCCGCCCCAGGCTCCGCTGTCAATTGACGGCGGCGACCTTGATCGCCTGGCGAGCGAGATCGGGCTGGCTGGCGGCAACCTCAGAAACATCGCGCTGGCGGCGGCGTCGTTTGCCGCGGGCGAAAACGCGGCGATTCAAATGTCGCACATCCTGCGGGCGGCGCGGCGCGAATATCAAAAACTCGGACGGGCTTAGCGCCGCCGCGCCTCGGCCCGGCGCTTTGACAGTGCGCCAGAGATGATCGAGCACCTGAGCAAAACTTTGCAGGCGCTGCTGACCTTGAATCAGGCCCCGCCTGACCAGGGCCTCAAAGAGTTTTTTGCTGGCCTCAAGAAGCAGTTCCCCTTATTGGCCGATTCGATCCAGGCTTTGGCAAAGGATTTTCCCGCTCTGGCCACGGCGGTGATCAAATTTGACCGCCCCATAGACAATTACCAGGGCGAAGATACCGGCACCGTCAACCTGTTCCTCTATGACATCCGCGAAAACATGGAGCTGCGGAGCAACGAGCCGATCATCCAGCGCAACAACGGCGAGGCGATCTTGCGCCGCGCGCCGCGCCGCGTCGCCTGCTCGTACTTGGTCACGGCGTGGTACGGCAGCGCCGAAAAAGATAAGGAATTGAAGGAGCAGGCGCTGCTCAGCCAGGCTTTGCAAGTGCTGTCGTCTTTCCCCACCATCCCCGGCGAGATGCTCTGGGAGAGCCTCAAAGAGCAGCAGCCGCCGCTGCCGATGGTGACGCTGGCCGCCGATGGGGTGAAGAATCCCGCGGAGTTTTGGACGGCGCTGGGCGGCAAGCTGCGGCCCGCTTTCACCGTCACCGTCACCGTTTCGCTGCCGGCCTTGACGCCGGAGAAACCGGTGGCGCTGGTGAAGAAAAGAGAGCTGCGCGTCGGCGAAAAAGCGCCCGGCGGGCAGGACCTCGTCCGCCGCGGCCAAGAGAAAGATGCGGATGTTGTGGAAAGCCCGTTCAGAATCTTCGGGAGAATTACCGACCCGGAGGGCGCGCCGGTCAGGGGCGCAATCGTCACCGCCACAGACGACGAGACCGAGATCAGCGCGACCGCAGACGATGCGGGTCGCTATAGCCTTGAGGGACTTTCGACCGGGACCTACACCTTGCGCGCGGCGTCCGCGTGGAAGCAGTCCGACCTGAACCCTGAAGGCACGTCCATCACCATCCCGGGCGCGGCGGAACGTAGCTGCGACCTCAAGCTAACGCGTGGGAGCGCGACCCAGAAGAAAGGAGACTAAGCTATGCCGCAGTATCTATCGCCAGGGGTCTATGTCGAAGAGGTGCCTTCGGCCATCAAGCCGATTGCCGGCGTCAGCACCAGCACGGCGGCTTTCATTGGGATCATCCCGGATTCCTTCGCCGTCCCGCCGAGCATTCAGGTCAGCGGCGAGAAGATCATCGCCGATGGGAGCGAGCGGGCGCGGCTGGAGAACTACCCGGTCTCGGATGATCCGGGAACCTTTCAAATCCAAATTCCCATGCCCGCCGTCGTCAAGACGATTGAAAATGATCACGTCAATCGAGCGTCCTACGTCACGGTGAAGCTGGCTCCGGCAAAGACAGATGACATAAAAGCAACCTACAATTACCTGGTCACGAAAACGATTGCCGATGCCAGCACCAAGCTCGGCACCGGCACGGGCTTCGAGCTTGAATTCCAGACCGCCGAGGCGAAGCCAGCAGCCGTCGATACCGGAACCTACAGCGTCAGGAAGCGGGATCAGCAGGGGCAAGAATCACCAATCGGCGCAACCCTCAGCAAAGGCGCGAACAATAGATACTCTCTGGCGTTCCCCGCCGGAACGACCTTCGCCGCAGGTGATTCCGTCATCCTCGACTACCGGGCACAGGCCAAGGATGAGCCCGTCGGCGCGGAACTGAAGGATGGCAGTACAACCACTTTTGATCTGAAGAATCCGCGGGCGATACAGGCCGGGGCCACGGTCACGCTCGGGGGGGCGCCTCACACGCCATTCACCATTTCGAGTGACACGACCAAGTCACAGATCACCATCACCAAAAGCCTGCCGGAGAAAACCGAGATCACGGTGGATTACCTGGTCGGCGGCTTAATGAAAGGACAGCCGGTTCCCAGAGGCGGCACAGATCCAACCCTCTTCAAACTGAGCGACAATCCTGTCCTGCCTGACCCGAAGTCCTTTCAGGTTTGGGTAAACGGCAGGCCCGAATCGAATGTGCAGGTCATACGTAAGAGTGACGGTTTCTATTTGCAGTTTAGCACCGCGCCGACCGGCCCGGTGACGGCGGATTACACGATGTTTGCTTTCTTCAAGCCCGTGCCGACCGGCACGGCGGTGCTATGCACCAGCTTCAGCGACTATAAGCGGAGTTTCGGAGATTTCTCGTCCGACCGCATGCAGAACTACCTGACGCACGCCGTCTACGGTTACTTCAATAACGGCGGCACCCGTTGCTACGTGATTCGCGCCCAGGACAAGACGCCGCCCAGCACCGACGCCTTCGACGCCGCCTTCAACGCGCTCGACCGCATCGAGGACATCTCGATTGTCGTCGCGCCGGGCATCACGGATGACACGGCGCGCGGGGTGATTGTCGCGCGCTGCTCCAGGAAGGGCGACCGCTTCGCGATCTTCGACAGCCCCGAGACCGTGGATAAACTCGATAAGCTGACCAGGCTCGCGGCCGCCGATGGCGTGATGCCGCAGCGAACCGATGTCGCGGCATGGTATTTCCCCTGGATCAAGACCTTCGATCCCGTGACCAAGACGCTCAACCCCGATGGCGACGGCACGATCAACGTCCCGCCGAGCGGCCACATCGCCGGCGTCTATGCGCGCGTAGACACGCAGCGCGGCGTCCACAAGGCCCCGGCCAACGAAGCCGTGCTGGGCGCGCTCGGCGTCGCGCGGCCCTTGAGCAAGGCCGAGCAGGATGGCCTCAATCCCAAAGGCGTCAATTGCATCCGTGTGATCAACGACAGTGTCCTGCTGTGGGGGGCGCGCACCGTCGGCGGAGACATGAATACAGACCTCAAGTACATCAACGTCAAGCGCACGCTGCTGTTCTTGAAGAAGTCGATCAACGAAGGCACTCAGTGGGTGGTTTTCGAGCCCAACTCGCCGGCCCTGTGGCAGACGATCACGCGCAACGTCACCGCCTTCTTGACCAGCGTCTGGCGGTCGGGGGCGCTGTTCGGCAACACGCCGCAGGAAGCCTTCTATGTGAAGTGCGACGCCGAGACCAACCCGAAAGATGCGCGCGAGACCGGGCAGATCATTACCGAGATCGGCGTCGCGATTGT
This sequence comes from Blastocatellia bacterium, assembly GCA_035275065.1. NCBI lineage: Bacteria > Pseudomonadati > Acidobacteriota > Blastocatellia > Blastocatellia bacterium. Next base: position 186,789 of record DATENM010000064.1, on the reverse strand, counting down.
TCGCCCCGCGGAGTTCGTCATCTTCCGCATCAGTCAGTGGGCTGGGCCGGGCCAATAGCTTGAGGTGTACGGATGAGCTCGACACGCAACATCCCCGGTGTTTATCGGCAGGAGGTCGTTCTCAGCCCCGGCCCGGAGTTGACGACCGGCACCGCCGGGTTCGTCGGCTTCGCTGATTCAGCCGACGAGGAAACGACCCGCCCGCGCATCATCGCGCTGCGCCGATGGGATGAGTTTGCCGCCAGGGTCAAGAGCGCGCCGGGCAGCTACCTGGCCGCCGCCGTCGCCGGTTATTTCCAGAATGGCGGGCGGCGTTGTTACGTCGCCTGCGCCGGGCTCAACCTGGATGACAGCGACGCGCTGCTCGAAGCGCTCAAATCCTTAGCGCCCGTGACGGACATCGACCTGGTCGCCATTCCCGACGCGCTGACGTTCTATAATCCGGGCGCGGCGAATCAAGGGGTCGCGCTCGACCAATTGCAATTCGCCCTGCTTCAGCATTGCGAGCGTAACCCGGGCCGCATGGCCATACTCGACGCGTGGCCAGCCGAGACCGAAGCCGTGACCGAACAGCGCCAAAGGATCACGGCGGGAATCAGCGAGCCGGTCAACGGGGCGCTTTATTACCCCTGGATCAAGACCGATGCCGGCCGCCTCGTGCCGCCCTGTGGGCACGTCGCCGGCATCTACGCGCGCAGTGACGGGCGCGCCGGCGTTTTCAAAGCGCCCGCGAACGAAGAGATACTCGGCGCGCTCGATCTGGGAATTCTGGCGAACAAGGCGGGGAGCGGGAAAGGCGCCCATGTGCCCGTCGTGCCGGATCAGGAGGCGCTCAATCCGCAGGGGGTCAACTGCCTCAGAGCTTTTCCGGGACGTGGCATTCGCGTCTGGGGGGCGCGCACGCTCAGCCGCGACCCGGATTGGCGCTACATCAACGTCCGCCGCTTGTTTCTGACCCTGCAACGCTGGGTTGACCTGAAAATGAGTTGGGTGAGCTTCGAGCCGAACACGCCGGTGCTGTGGATTCGCATCACGCGAGAGATCGACGCTTACCTGATGGAGCTATGGAAGGCAGGGGCGCTGGCCGGCGAGACGGTCGAGCAGGCGTTCTTTCTGAAGTGCGATGGCGAAACCAATCCGCCGGAGGCGCGCGAAGCCGGGCAAGTCATCACCGAGATCGGACTGGCCCCGGCCCGGCCAGCGGAATTCATTGTGGTTCGGATCATTCAGCACACAGGCGTAGCGCCTCAATGAAGCAGCGCCGTGGCGCTCGGATTGCCCGGCGCGGCGGCCCGACCAACGATTCTTAGAGCAGAGCGAAGGAGAGACTTATGGCGACAGGACAAAGAGTGGACCCGTATCTCGGATACAATTTTCTGGTTGAGATTGATGGGATCACCCAGGCCGGGTTCCAGGAAGTCAGCGGCCTCGATGTGAGCACAGACTCGGTCGATTATCGCGAAGGCTCGGACCCTGGCCATAGTAGGAAACTGCCGGGCATGACCAAGTTCGGGGCGATCACGCTGAAGCGCGGCATCACCGATTCCGACGAGCTATGGAAGTGGAGAATGACGGTCGTCTCAGGAAAACCCATCCGCAAGAATGGCTCGATCATCCTGCTTGACGCGAGCGGCAGTGAAAAGATTCGCTGGAATTTTTTCATGGCCTGGCCGTCAAAGTGGACCGGCCCATCGTTCAATGCCGGCAGCGCGGCGATAGCCATCGAAACGCTTGAGATCACGCCCGAAGAGATCGCCAAGGCTTAAAAGCGGCGCGGCGGTCAGCGCGGCTCTGCGGTGGCGCGTCGCCCTGTAGCGCGGCGCGGCGGTCGCCCCGGCCTCGCCGCTTCTCAGGGCTTGCTTCCCAATCATTGGCGGCGCGGTTAAACAGGCTTTGAGAAATCCCTCACGGCCTGACGGCGGCCTCGGCCATTACGACCGAAGGGGGACTATGTTAGAAACCGAGATCGATTTTACTTTGCCGATGGGCTACCGCGACGGCGAGGGCAACCTGCACCGCGACGGCAGGATGCGGCTGGCGACCGCCTTTGATGAGATCGCCCCGCTGAAAGACCCGCGGGTGCAGAGCAATCCGGCTTACCTGATTGTCATTCTGCTGGCGCGTGTGATTACCAGGCTCGGCGCTCTTGAATACATTAACCCGAAGATCATCGAAGGGTTATATGCCGCCGACCTGGCCTACTTGCAGGACCTCTACCGGCGCGTCAACGAGAATGGCCATGCGCGGGTGCGGGCGCAGTGCCCGCATTGCGAGCAGCAATTCGAACTGGAGATTGCCAGCCCGGGGGGGCCTGGCGCTACCCCATAGCGCGGCTCTATGAAGAGGTAGCCTACATCGCTTACCACTTCCACTGGCCGCACGACCAGATTCTCGCAATGGAGCACCTGGAGCGTCAAAAGTGGGTGGCAGAAATCGCCAGAATCAACGAGCGACTCAACGAGCAGGCAAGGCCGACCTAGCAGCCGTTCAGAGCGGCGCGTCGCCGGCTTGAAGAACCCGCAGTGAATCCGAGCCATCTGACCGAAAGGAGATCGCCATCATGCCCGCTGTCGGACTGAACGCCGCATTCACGCTGCTGAGCAATGCGACAGGCATTCGCATTGATCCCTACTTTACCTTCAATTTCTTTGTCGAGATTCAGGGCATTCTCTCCGGCGGCTTCTCGGAAGTGAGCGGCTTGCAGGCGGAGACCGAGACGCAGGAGTACGCCGAAGGCGGGTTGAACAATTATGTGCACCGCTTCGCCGGGCGCACGCGCTGGCCGGCGCTGACGCTCAAGCATGGGCTGACGCCAATTGACGGACTGTGGCTCTGGCACCAGCGCGTGGTTCAGGGCAACGTCATCCGGTTGAATGGGACGATTTACTTGCTCAACGAAATGCGCTTCCCGGTGCTCTGGTGGAATTTTAAGAACGCCTTTCCGAGCAAATGGACGGGGCCGGACTTGCGGGCCGGCTCAAGCGACATCGCCTTTGAAAGCATCGAGCTTGTCCACGAAGGGTTGAGCCGTCCCATGCTGGCAAGCATGGCGGCGGGTCTCGGTGCCGGGGCGGCGGGACTGACCTCCGTGGATTCGAAGGTGGCAAGCACCGTGGCCGGTAGCGGCGCGAAAGCCGCGGGCTTTCTCCGCTCGCGCTAAGGATTCTGGAATGAGCGACGCACATGAAGAATCGGAAGGCCGATTAGTTGACCTTTCGCAAAACGCTGTGAATGAGCGGCTCTGGCAGAGGGCGTCAGCGCCTCTGGGCGTGATCGATGTGCGCTACGCTCAGCAAAAATACTTTCGCTTCATGCAATGGCTCGGCCAGCGCACCGCGCTGCTCGATCACTTGCGGAGCCGTTACCGGGTCGAAGAGATGCAAGCCGGGGGTGAGCCGCTGTTTGCCGCACCCCATCCATCGAGCGAGCCGGCGAATATCTTCTCGACAACGATTCAATCTATTTCGCCTGACGCTCAAGCTGGAGCGACTCCAACTGAGGGGCCGCATGGCCAGAGCGGCTGGGGCAAGCGGCCTTCGGGGCTTGCGGAAGTTTTGGCGGCACACTCCGCAAAGCCGGGGGGCGAGCCGGAGGCTTCACCTGAAGGAACCTATCGCATCAGCCGCCGACCGCCGGCCAAGATGCCCGAAGCCGCCGCGTCATCACCCACGTCATCACCCGGCAGACGGTCGCAGGCGGCTTCGTCCAGCCCATCGCCGCCGGCTGAAACAACTTCGCCGCGACCGGCGCAGGGTGAAACGACCTCGCCCCGAACCCCGCCTATTTTGGCAACCGAGAAGACGCCGCCCGGTGGCCGTATGGCTGAGCGCCCGGCCACCGATCAGGCGGTGCAGGGATTCGTTTTCCAAAAGCGCATCACGGAAAGCCCGGAGGCCGAAGCCGCTGTTGAGAACAGACAGGCAAACGTGCAACTGAAACGCGCGGACGCGGCCTTGAGAAGTGAGCAAGGGCGTGCGGACTCACGCGACGCGCAACGCGCTGATCGCAAAGTCGTCAGTGATTCGTCGTCGAACGATGCCGCCGCGCCGGCGTTGCCTCTGGTAAAACCACTGGCGGGGCCTGCTGACCGTGAAGCCGCAATCGTTCAACCGCGAGGCGACGCCGCCGTGTCGCCGCCGATTGCCAATGCGCCGGCTGCCCCGCTCACGGTCAGGCCGCCGCTCTTATCGCGCCGCCGCGAAACGGCGCGCGAGTCGCAGCCGGCTGACGTGGCAGCGCAGAGCGCGCGCGCTGTCACAGCGCGCCGCAATCCGCTCACGCTGGTTGCCCCTGAGATTCAGAATGATTCGGCGAATCTGGAGAGGCCGGAAATCATCTGGCGCAAGCCGATGGATGCGCCGCCAATCGCTCAGTCGGATGCGCCGCGCGCCGCTCATCTCACGGCGCAAGGCGTTACGGTTGCGCCCGCCGCCCCGGCTCCATTCACTCCCGCCGCCGCGCCTTCGGGACAGGCAAGCGGACTGCCCGGCACGCCGGCGCGGGCTCAGACGCAGAGCGCGCCGGTGCAGGTCGAGCAGCTCAGCCCGCAGGTCATTCGCGTCATCTCCGAGCGTGTGATGCAAGCGATTATGCTCGACCTCAAGCTTGAACGCGAAAGGAAAGGGATCAACAAATGGCGCTAGAAAAACTGCGAATCATTCCCCAGGACAGCAATCTGAGCGAGGTCGTGGCGCTGTTCAACCCGAGCACCTATTCCATCAGCAAGAGTGTCGAGTACCAATCGCATCGCCGCAAATCATTGAACGCGCCGCTGCTCAGTTTCGTCGGCGGCGGCAGCCGCACGCTCAGCCTGCAACTCTTTTTCGACGTCACCGAATCGCCCCTCGTTGATGGGATGCCGACCAGGGATGTTCGCGCCCTGACCAATAAGCTCGTCGAGCTGACGCGAATCAACCGCAACACGATGCGCCCGCCGGTCTGTCGCATCTTTTGGGGCAGCAGCCGGTTTGCCAACTCCGATTTCCCTTTTACGGGCGTCGTCAATCAGTTGCAACAGGAATTCACTTTCTTCGACAGCAGTGGCACGCCGCTTAGAGCCAACGTCAACGTCTCGTTTACAGAGTTCCTTGGTTGGGGGAAAGAGGCGGAAAAAGACCGGCGCAAGACCGACCCCATCTTTACCACGCGGGTCGTCCGGCGCGGCGATACTCTGAATGGCATCGCCGCCGAAGTCTACGGCGACCCGGGCGCGTGGCGGGCTATCGCGGAGATCAACGGCATCGATGATCCGCGCCGCCTCGAAGTCGGCAGGTCGTTGCAAATTCCTGAGACGGAGTGAGGGGGCGGCTTTATGCCGGTCAGAGAGGATCAAATTGCCGCCTGTGAGATGGTCTTCGGCGGGCAGAGGCCGGACGAGTCACTGCTGTCGTTTGCCTTGTCGGCTTCGGTTGATCTCGCCATCGGCAAGCCGGGCATGTTCGCGCTGGAGATGGAAGGCTATGACGAGAATCAGGGCATGGGTTGGATGGAAGACGACAGGTTTGCGCTCGGGACGATTGTCGAAGTCAAGATGGGCTACCGGAACAGCCTGGAGTCGTTGTTTTACGGTACGGTCATGGGCATAGACCTTTCGCTGCCCGCTTCGCAGCCGCCGCGCATGACGGTGCGCGCTTTTGACCTGAGCCATCGCATGACCAGAGGCGAAAAACGCCGCGCCTTCGCCAATCTCAAATTGAGCGACATCGCGCGCAAGCTTGCCGGCGAAGCGGGGCTGACGCCGCGAGTGCACGATAGCAGCGACACCCGCGAATACGTCGAGCAAAAAGGGGAGACCGACATGGCCTTCCTGTTACGGCTGGCCGAAGAGATGAACTACCACCTCTTCGTGATTCATAAGGAGATGACCTTTAAGCCCGCCTTACGCAGCGCCAGCCCCAGGCTGAGACTGGCCGTGGACGATAACACGCTGATCGATTTTCAAGCTCACCTGTCGCTGGCGCGGCAGGTCAGCGAGGTGGTCGTCCAGGGCTGGGACGTGGCGAAGCAGGCCGCCATCACGGGCCGGGCCATGGCCGGCGATGAAACCTGGACGATGGGCGGCACAAAGAGCGCCTCGACGCTGCTCAAAGGTAACGATCAAGCCGTCCACCTGATCAGCGAACACCCGGTGATGACGCAGGAGGAAGCTAACCATTTTGCCCTCGCCCGCCTCAACAAAGTGTCGCTTGATCTGATCGAGGCCAGCGGCTCGGCGGTAGGCTCGGCGGCCATGCTACCCGGCGAGATCATCGAGATTGCCGGGGTGAGCGCGTCGTTCAAAGGGCTTTATTGCCTGACCGGGACGACGCACCGCTTCGATTTTGAGAGCGGCTATACGACCAACTTCAGCGCGCGGAGGAATTCCATATGAGCATGAGCGGCGCCTTGCTTGATAGCCTCGCTGAGCGAGAGCCGGCGCACAAATCCTATGGCGTGGTGGTCGCGATGGTGACGAGCGTCGAGGACCCGGAGAAGCTGGGCCGCGTCAAGGTCAACTACCCCTGGCTGGGCGAGAACGCGGAAGGCACCTGGGCGCGCGTCACCGCGCCGATGGCCGGCAATGGAATGGGAATCTACTTTATGCCGGAAATCGGCGACGAAGTGCTCGTCGCCTTCGAGCACGGCGACGGCAGATTCCCCTACGTCATCGGCTCGCTGTGGAGCGGCAAGACGAAGCCGCCTTTGAAACTCGGCGAGGGCAAGAATGATGTGCGCCTGATCAAATCGCGCAGCGGCCATGTCATCCGCCTGACCGACGAAGACGGCAAAGAAAAGATCGAGATCATCGACAAGAGCGGCAAGAATCGGGTCTCGATTGAGACGGCGACAAATACCATCACCATCGCTGCCGACAAGGATGTGACGATCTCGGCGCCGAAAGGCACGATCAAGCTCGACGCCCAGAAGATTGAAATCGTTTCCTCTGCCGACACCAAGATCGAAGCGGCAGCCGGGATCGATGTGAAGGCTTCAGGCACCCTCAATGTCAAAGGAGCGGCGGTCAACATCAATTGAGTTATGGGACAACCGGCAGCTAAACAGGGCGACCAGGTCGTCGCCGTTGATACGCACATCGTCATGGTTCAGGCAGGCCCGAGCCAGGTGCCGACGCCTTTGCCGCACCCGTTCGCCGGAATCCTCAACGACGGCCTGAGCCAGGATGTGAAGATCATGGGAAGGCCTGCGGCGACGGTCGGCAGCACGGCTGACAACCTGCCGCCGCACATTCCCATGCCGCCGGGCCTGGCCTTTCAAAAGAACCCGTCGAACAAGGCGACCATTCAGATCGGCAGCCCGACAGTGAAGATCAATGGCAAGGCGGCGGCGCGCAATGGCGACGCGGCGATGACCTGCAACGATCCCGCCGATAGTCCCGCGGGCACGGTCATCGCCGTGGGGACAGTCTTCATCGGATGAGGAGAGTAGGATGTCCAAACCGTTTCTCGGGGTCGGGTGGTCTTTTCCGCTCGATGCCGTAAAGCAAGGCGACAAGGCGGTGTTGCGCACCGCCGACTACGAAGAGAGCGTTCGCCAATCGATCTGGCTGATTTTGGGCACCGCGAAAGGCGAGCGCGTCATGCGCCCGGATTTCGGCTGCGGCATCTATGACCTCGTCTTTGAGACCAACTCCGCGTCGACGGCCGGGCGCATCGAGGAAGAAGTGCGAGACGCGCTGCTGTTTTTCGAGCCGCGCATTGATGTGCTCGCCGTCCATGTGACCTCCGAGGGGCAGGGCGAGCGCCTGTTGATCAGCATCGATTATCAAGTTCGCGCCACCGACAACCTGTTCAACCTGGTCTACCCATTCTATCTTGAAAGGACTTCGGCGTAGTGAGAGAGCCCGCGCCAAAGATCGATCCGCGGACCGCGCCTGACATCTTCGAGCAGGTCGCGGAGCTGATTAAACAACGGCTGGCGGCGGCGGCTCCCGGCCCGAACTGGGAGGGCTTTGATCCTACGCGGGGCACGAGTCGGGCGCTGCTCAAAGTCTTCGCGCGCTTCGGCGAATTAATCACCGACCGGCTGAATCGCGTCCCGGACAAAAACTTTCTCGCCTTCTTAGACTTGCTCGGGGCGGCGCTGTTGCCGCCGCGGTCGGCGCGCGTGCCGCTCACCTTCCGGCTTGCCGAAGGCGCTGGCGGCGCTGTCGTTCCCGCCCGGACCGAAGTGGCTGCCGTCGCCGCGGCGGGCGAAGAGGAGCCCGCCGTCTTTGCGACCGAAAGCGAGCTGATCGTCACCGCGGTAAGGCTGAAGGCCGCTTTCACCCGCGACCGGACGAGTGACGCTTACGCCGATCATTTCTTATTGCTCTCCGCGTCGGGCGTACGCGGCCAGGAGCCGGTGTTTCAGGCCGCCCCGCCAACCGCAAGGCCAATCGAACACGTTCTCTACATCGCGCACGATAAAATCTTCACCCACCCCGGCGAAAGAACGAGCATCACGATTAAGCCGACGCTGTCCGGGGAAGGCAGACCGAACGTCGCCGCGGAGGTCTGGGATGAAGCAAAGGGCGATTGGATAGAGAAGTGGCGCGGCGAGATAACCGGTATCGCAAATTTCGATCTGAAGGGCATCAAGCCATCGCCGACGGCCATCAATGAGATCGTTAAACGCTGGCTTCGCGTTCGGCTGATCGACAAAATCACCGCCGCCACGAAGCTGCCCGCCATGAGCGCGATAACCTTTAGCGCGACCTTCAAGCGGGAAAACCAGAGCATCGAGCGCGCCTTCACCAACAGCATCCCGGTTGATCTGAGCCGCGGCTTTTACCCTTTCGGCGAAAGCCCGCTGCCGGGCGACACCTTTTACCTGAAGCTCGATCCTGACTTCGCGGAAGCCGACGGCACAGTGACGCTCGATGTCGTGCTGAGCCTGGTCGGACAAACGCCGACGCCGGCCCAGCTAAACGCCGCCGTGGCATGGAGATTCTGGAACGGCACCGCCTGGACGCCATTCGAGCCGAACAAATTGACGGACAACACAGAGGGCTTCAAGAAGCCGACAGATACAGCCGGGGCTAAAATCAGCTTCACCTTGCAGGCAAGCCCGAAGCTCACTCAGGTCAACGGCGTCGAAGGCTACTGGGTGAGCGCGCGCCTGGAAACCGGCGGCTATGGGCCGAGGGCCGAACTCAAAGTCGTAAAGGACGGCGATAACTACACCTACACATCAATCGCCGCCGCCGCGCCGCGGATCAGCTCGATTCGTGTCAGCTACGAGACCAACCTGACGAACAAAGAGCCGGAGGCCGTTGTGGCCTACAACGACTTCACCTACGAGAATCGCGCCGCGCTGAGTGATACGGATAAGGCGAAATTCGTCCCCTTCCGTGCTTCCAATGATGCGCCGCCCGCCTTCTATCTCGGATTCGCGCCGCCCGCCAATCTGACCGGGATGCCAAACAGCAAGCTGAGTCTTTACGTCCATGCTTCCGGCGAGAGCGACGCCACGGAGCGCCCGGAGATCGAATGGCAATACGCGACCGGCGCGGGCAAGGGCGACTGGGCCAGCCTGACGGTCATTGACGCCACGGCGAACTTCACCGCGTCGGGTGTCATCGAGTTTCTTGCGCCGCCCGACTTTGCGCCGCGCGCTGAATTCGGCGAAACGCTTTACTGGCTGCGCGCTGTCCGTAAGAGCGGCAAGTACACCAGCGAGCCGCAGATTGCGGCCCTGCTGCTCAACACGGTGATGGCCAGTCACGCCACGCGGATCAAGGATGAAGTGATGGGATCGAGCGACGGCAGCAAGAATCAGACCTTCCGCACCACGCTTGCCCCTGTGCTTGAAGGGCAGTGGCTCGAAGTGCGCGAGCTTGAAATGCCTTCGCGCATGGAGCAAGACGAGATCAAGAAGCACGGAGGCGAAGATGCCATCTCGGTCGTCAGAGACGAAGCGGGCCGCCCGCTTGAGGTCTGGGTGCGATGGCAGCAGGTGGCCGATTTCTACGGCTCAGGGCCGCGCGACCGCCATTACGTGCTCGATCATCTGGCGGGCGAAGCGCGCTTCGGCGACGGCATCAGTGGAATGATCCCGCCCCTTGCCAGCGGCAACCTTCGCATGGCCAGCTACCGGACGGGCGGCGGCCAGAGCGGCAACAAGCCTGCGGGCACGATCACTCAGCTCAGAACCAGCCTGCCTTATGTCGAGGGCGTCAACAACTATGTCGCGGCGTCGGGCGGCGCAGAGGCCGAAGCTTACGAATCGCTCGTCGAGCGCATGCCGCGGATGATTCGCCACGGCGGTCGCGCCGTCACCTATGAAGATTACGAAGACCTGGCGATGCTGGCTTCGCCCGACGTGGCGCGCGCACGATGCGTCAGGGTCTATGAAGAAGAGGATGTCGGCAATGTCAGGCTGATCGTCGTGCCCCGCTTGACCGACTCCGAACCGCTGCCGACTCTGGAGATGAAACGACGCGTGCAGGAATTCATTGACGAGCGGAAATCGCCGCTCGTCGAGCTTACGGTCGTCGAGCCCAATTACGTCAAGGTTGGCGTCACGGTCGGGATTGCGCCAACTTCGCTTGAGATCGCCGGCGAGTTGAAGCTTGCGGTGCTGGAAAAGATCACCGGTTTCCTGCATCCGCTCACCGGTGGGTTTGCGGGCGAGGGCTGGGACTTTAGCCGCCAGCCGCACCATTCAGACCTCTATTACTTGATCGAACAGATTGCCGGAGTTGATCACGTCATCAGCCTGGATATGAAGCTGACGCCCGACCAGGACATGAGCGAATACCAGTTGGTTGCTTCCGGCAAGCATGAAGTGACCTGCCGGTTTTGATTCGCCAGCGGCGCGAGCCGGGCCTTACAACCGGGAATGATTTGCGGGACGCGGAGCGCGATGCCGATAAAATTACCGAATCTCGATGATCGAACCTACGCCAGCCTGGTCGAGGAAGCGCGGGCGATGATCCCCGTCTATGCGCCGGAATGGACGAACCATAACGAATCTGATCCGGGCATCACGCTCGTCGAGATGCTGGCCTTTGTGACCGAGATGCTGATCTACAGGCTGAACCGCGTGACGGTTGAAAATGTCATCGCCTTTTTGAACCTGATCGATTACAAGGGCGCGCGGAAAGCGGAGGATTACCCCGACCGCGCCCGGCTGACCGAAGAGGTGCGCCGGGTCGTGACCGAGCTGCGCACGCCCTATCGCGCCGTCACCTATGAGGACTTCAACCGGCTGGTCCTGGGGAATTTTCCTGAGCAAGTGGCGCGGGTCTTTACCACCACCTTGAAGGATAAGCGCAACGATAAGCCGGTCGATGTCATCAAGGTCTTTGTCGTTCCGGTCCTGCGCCCGACCGTGCTGGTGAACAAGGATAACGGGTACAGCGACCACTCAAGCGACATTCGCAAGCCCGGCCATATCCAGTTCCATCTCGTCTCGCAGGAAAGCGAATATCTCTACGTCGGGATGGAATCAAAATTCGATGCCATCCGGTTCAATCTTCATACACGCGTCGCGGGCCGGGCGCTGAAATTCACCTACTCGCAGGGCGGCGACGAAGACGGTGGCGAGGCGCGATGGGCGAATCTGCCGGTGGCGGATTTGACGGCGGGCTGGGCCGCGAGCGGCCTGGTTGCCTTTACGCCGCCAACCGATTGGCAACCGTCAACCGTCAACGGCAAAGAGATGTACTGGGTTCGCGTGGCGGCCACGAAGCCGCCGGAGCGGGCTGAGGCCAGCGCCTATCAAGTTGCCGTGCAATCGGTTCCGCTATTGCCTGAGCAGGGGGGCGACGCCCTGCTGAACGCCATAAAAGCAGACCTGGCGACGCGCAAGCTGCTGACCACCCGGCTGAATGTGGCGGGACCGAGTTACAAGCGCATCGCCGTGAAAAATGTCACCCTCCATCTCAAGCCGGGCGCGGTCGAAGCCGACGCCGAAAAGGCCGCCCAGGAAGAGTTGAGCCGCTTCTTTCATCCGCTGATCGGCTGGCGCGACGGCAACGGCTGGCCCTTTGGCCGCGCCGTCTACCTTTCAGAAATCATCGAGCGGCTGGCGGGTTTGCCCGGCGTGAACTTCGTCGCAATCAAAAAGGACGCCACGCCGTTACAGCTTATTGATCCGGCGACCGGCAGGGTGACGCAGCAAGCGGCTGACTTTATCAAGCTTGAGCCTTTCGAGCTGGTCGATTTTCAAATCATCCAAAGCGAGTTTGCAACCGAGACTGCGCCCCAGCCGCGCGGCTTGAAGAAATAAAGCGGAGACGAATTATGTCGAGCGATCCACAGCCATCGGGCGAATTGCTGAAGTATCTGCCGGCGGTCTTTCACGCGGACGACTTGCTCGCCGATTACCTGTCAGCCTTCGAGCAGATACTGATTGGTGCTAGCGACCCGCCGCTGCGCAGCCTGGAGGCGACCATCGCCGGCATCAGCAACTACTTTAACCCGAAAGAAGCGCCCGAAGAGTTCTTGCCCTGGCTCGCCGGCTGGATGGCGTTCGGCATGCGGGCCGACCTGCCGGTCAACCTCCAGCGCGAGTTTCTGGCCCAGGTCATCAGCCTCTACAAGAAACGCGGAACGTCGGACAGCATGAAGCAACTTCTCAGGATTTTCACAGGGGCAGAGCCGACGATTCTGGAAGGCGACGACCTGGCCGACACCAAAGACCCTGCCTGGAACGTCGCCGATGGCTATCAGAAATGGGCTGGTGTCGACGCTGACGGCAAGCCTGATGGCAAGGGGGATGGCAAGCCGGAGCATGCCTTCGGCGTGCTGCTCTCTTTTATGGACAAACAGGGCGGACAGGACAGGACAGCTCCAGAGATACAGCGCAAGCTGATCATCGCTTATGCGCTGATCGAGCTGGAAAAGCCGGCGCACACGATCTTCTATCTGGTCCCGGTCTTTCCGAGCCTGAGGCTGCCCGACTTTTCGGCGGGCGAACGCGCCGCCGGTCAAACCGATCCCAAGGCACATAGCCGTATCGGCTTCAACACGCTGCTCGGCGTACGTTCGACGAAGTGATGAGACTCGCGCAAGAGAGGAGAATGTCATGGCGGACGAGAAGCAAGGTGACTTTGATAAGAAGCGGCCCAACTACTTCCAGGGCATGATGCTGGTCGACAAAGATTTTAGGGACGAGCAGACCTACCACCGGCAGATGCGACAGAATCACAACCTGGGATTGCACACCTGGGGCGTGGTGCGCGGGCTTGAGGTCAGCCTGGATGCAGGGGGCGCGGTCAAAGATGTCACCAAAGGCTTAGCCATAGACGCGAGCGGACAGGAGATATGGTGGGGGGGCGGCGCACCAACGGTCACAGGGGCCAGTACGGAAGGCAGCTACCTGGTCATTAAGTGGAAAGAAGAGGTGACCGAGCGGTATCCGCAGATGCCTGACAAGCCTCTTCGGTTCATAGACACGGCCTCATTTTCATGGGAGAGCAGCGCCACAGACAACGTCGTGCTGGCCCAGATCGTAGAAGGGAAGGCGGATAACGACGCGCGAAGGAATGCCGCCAGCGTGCGCGCCAATGGGAATGATGTGGAGCTACGTCCGGTGACCAGGGACGGCGCGTTACGCCTGAAGACCGGCGGCGACCATCAAGATTTTTGCGCAGGCGCTACGGACGTCGAATACGGAACCGCTTATGCCGGGTTTAATGTCGCGAGAATCCGAGTCGGCGGGGCTTCAAAATGGAGCTTTGGCGGCGATGGCAATAACAGCGGCGGCGCTTTAATCTTCGGCGACATCTTTGGAAAGCTCCGTTTCGTCACCGCCGGCTCACCGGGTAGCGCCCAGATTTTGGATAATCAGGGTATCCTCGACCGCACCCGAATGACGATCAATCAATATGGATCAGTCGGCATCGGGACGACGGACCCGAAGGTTCTGCTGCACCTGAAATTCCCTGGCGGGGCAAGAGGCAATGCCGCCGTCCTTAACCTTGAGGGAACCGACCACGTCTACATGCAATGGTATCCTGCCGGTTTTTCCGAAGGACGGAAGGGCTGGATCGGCTATGAGTCGGCCAATGAGAAAAGCCTGACGATTAAGAACGAGTACGCCGGCGGCCACCTGAATCTCTTTTCCGCGAGCGGCAAGGTCGGCATTGGCGTCCCCGACCCGCAGAGCGCGCTGGATGTGAAAGGTGATCCTTTTATCAGAGGCGGCTTGTGGTTTGCGAATGAGCAGGGCAGGGTGTATGCGGAGGGCTGGTTAGGAAGGTGGGAAGATAGGAAGGGCGGCCCCTCATGGATGCACCTTGGCGGCATTACCGAGGGCGGGACAAGACGATTAATGCTGGTCGCGGATATAACCACAATAGGCGGCAATGTCGGCATCGGGACGCCGGACCCGAAAGTTGCACTACACCTCAAATTCACAGGCGGAGCCGGAGGCAATGCCCCCGTGCTTAACCTTGAGGGAACCGATCACGTCTACATGCAATGGTATCCTGCCGGCTATTCCCAGACCGGGCGCAAGGGCTGGATCGGCTACAGGGCAGCCAATGAGAAAAACTTAACGATTCAGAATGAATACGCTGACGGCCATTTGAATCTCTTTTCCGCGAGTGGCAAGGTCGGCATCGGGACGGACTCGCCCGCCAGCACTCTGCATATTCGGCGTGATGTGAGTGGCAGTGTAGGCCCAACACTGCTGCTTCACAATGGCGGAGGCACGCAGAACGCCGAGGCGAGAATTGATGCCCAGACTTACACTCAGGATGTAGGGCCCAACTTCAGGTTGCGGGTTATCGATGATGGGAATTTTGGCGCCCATGTTGATTTCTCCACCAAGCCGACGGGGAACAATGGTGGAAATGCTCTGGCATCAAGACTCTACATCAAGGCAGACGGCAACGTCGGCATCGGGACAACTGATTCTCTTACCGATAAATTGACCGTGAATGGCAGTGTGAAGGTTACCGGCAACATATCCTCGCCGAAGTGGGGTGTCTTTCAGCCGATTAATGCAGTTGGGCCGCTGCCAAAAAGCGGCACGTTCAGGTCAGGTGGAGGAACCTTAATCATTTTCGCTTCAGGCTCAGCATGGAAAGACGACCCTGACCCTAATCATGGAACGATAGGGATGGATATCGATATTGATAATGTGAATGTATATCAGGTTCGGTTCTGGGCAAATGAAAATGGATCTCACAAATCATTTGTACCCATTGCTATAGTGAAACCTGGTCTTCCTGCTGGAGACCATACAATTACATTTAAAGCTCCTGTTTCTGGTGCTGCGCGTATGTTTACGGATTACAATGATCGTTTCCACGCAACGATATTGGAGCTGCCGTTTTGAAAAAGACCAATAGCGTCTTCGGTGCAAGCAAATGCGATTTGGGAAAGGAAAACTATGAAAGACCAACTGCAACGCCGGCTTGAAGAATTGAAGAAAGAATACGAGACCGGGCAGGCGCGCCTGCGCGAGCTTGAATCCGAAACCGCTTACGTGCGCGAGACCTTGCTGCGCATCAGCGGCGCGATTCAGGTCATACAGGAAATGCTCGAACAAGAAAAAACGCAAGGCGACGACGCGGGCCGCGCCCGTGAAGCCGAGCCGACCGTGTGACCAGCGCGCTGCGAACCGCATCGTCGCTAACCGCAGGTTGCTGCTTCATAAAAGAGGAGCAAGGCCATGGCAAACAAGATGACGACTCATGCCGCCGAAAAAGGCTCGGCAGCGGTCCGCAAGCCGGCGGTTGAAGCTCAAGCTTCGCGCCGGCAGCCGACACCTGTCCACCCGGCTGCCGCACTTTTGCGGGCGATGAGCGGCCCGGCGTCCGAGCTATCGGCTAGCGACATCCGCGCCCTCCAGCGCACCGCCGGCAATCGCGCCGTCCAGCGCATGCTCGGAGCACTGATGGGCCAAAATGACGAGCGGTCGTCGGCACAGGCCCTGCACCAGTTTAGCGAACCAAGCGACCATCACCAGCCAGTAGCCGATAGTGTGGTTTCGCAGATTGTCAATCCGTCTCACGCGCTGCCACCTCAGTCTTCAACCCCAACGAATGCCATTCAACGGCGGGTCGAAGAGGCAGCGGAACCTCTACAGGGGAAGTTTGAGAATGCCCGGAAAGAGGAAAACCGGACCGGCCTGCCCGATAGCCTCAAGACGGGAATCGAGAACCTGTCCGGCATTTCGCTGGACGATGTCAAGGTTCATCACAACTCCTCTGCACCGGCGCAAGTGCAGGCTCTGGCCTACACGCAGGGCACGGACATCCACCTGGGGCCGGGGCAGGAACGACATCTTCCTCACGAAGCATGGCATGTCGTCCAGCAGAAACAGGGAAGAGTGGGGCCGACGATTCAGGTAAAGGGGGTCTCGGCTAATGATGATCAGAAGTTGGAACAGGAAGCGGATGAACAGGGTAGGCGGGCTATCCAACAGGGGAATGAGAGGTCGCAAAGGAAAGCGATTCCGGGCGGCGAATCGCGAAACGCCGCGACTCCCTTGGTGCAACGGCAGGCGCTCAACCGGGCAAGCGTCGTGCAGTTTGTGGCCCCGACTCCCTTAAAGGAGATAAAAGAAAACTATGACCTTATTGATCCGCTTATTCAACCGAACATCATTGAAGGTTTGGAACCACGAATAGAAATAATGGAAGATGTGCCTGACCTTAAAAAGGGCTGGAAGACCAGTACGAAAGAGTACAAGAAGATCTGGAATCTCTGGAGCCCGATTTATACGGAAAATACGAAGCCCCAGCCGACCTATCCGGCATGGCCAAGCGGTCGCGGCCTTTATGCAGATCGAGACAATATGAAAGGGTATCTTGCGACGATCAAAAAGATATTAGGACTTCTTAGCGACAACGGACTGGCTGAGTTAAAAGAAAAACTCGCCTATCGCTGGTATCTTAAAGCGAAGGGGGTCCAAGGTACTGGCGGCCGATTCTTCAAGGCCCCGCTTAATGAAAGCCTATCTGATTTTAAGACGAGGGTGAAAGCGAAGATCAGTGATTGGATAAAACCGGGTAAGGACCTTTGGCTGAGTACGGCGGGCTATAAATTCGACACCAATCCTTACGTCAAGCAGCTTGCAAAGCTCAACGATATACCTCTCCACTGGACCCTATATAGACGGAACCTGGACATGGGAAAAATCGACGCTCTGAAAACCACTGACAGCGCAGACAAAGCCGTGGAGCTACTCATTCCAAACGGCGCGGGAACCTCCGCAGTGCATGTGACTTCGGAAAGATATGGAGCAGACAGCGTCAGTAACCCCCGTGTATTTGGACGGCCTGCCGATGTAGACCGCCATCTGGGCGGGGAGGGGGACGGGATCACTTTCCAGGACATGGCTGGACGGCTCGATGAAGAAAACAATCGCAGAAGCGGTTTGATCACCAGATTCCGTAATGACCGAAACGACAAAATCAGGGATAACTGGGATTCTCATTAAACCGCCCTTCCGGAATGTGCTCTCAACCTTTACTCGTGTTGGAGCAGGCAAAAGCGATGCGGATAAGATTCAACCATGTTAGATTCATCGCCGGCCGGGCCGATTCGTTTTCTAATGTGCTGACCCGACTGCCCGAATATAGCTGCCGCAAACTGCTCACCGCTTCACGCAAACAGGTAAGGCCATGCCGAACAAGCTCATGACTCGCGCAAGCGAGAAAGCTTCCGCGACCGCGCGCCAGCCGCCCGTTGCCGCTCGCGCTTCGCGTCGCCTGCCGGCGAAAGGCCACTCTCCTGCGGCGCTGGCGCGGGCGATCAATACTCCCGCGTCCGAGCTAACGGCCAGCGACATCCTGGCGCTTCAGCGCACCGCAGGCAATCGTGCTGTCGCCCGGATTCTTGCTCAAAGCTCGCCACCTCACCAGCCGAGCCGTTTGACCATACAAGCCAAGCTCGCGGTCGGCGCGGCAGACGACTCGTACGAGCGCGAAGCCGACCGCGTCGCCGCCCAGATCATGCAGACATCCGAGCCGCCCGCGGCTCACATCCAGCGCCAGCCATCGCCAAAGGAAGAAGACGAAGAAAAATTGATTCAGAGAAAGCCGCTCGCCGCTTCGATCACGCCGCTCGTCCAGCGGCAGGAGATGCCGGAGAAGGAGGACGAGGAAGAGAAGCCGGTGCAGCGCCGCGGCGTCGGCACGGTGACCAGCGCCGGGGCGAGCGTCGAGCGTGGCATCGAGAGCGCCCGCGGCGGCGGCCAGCCATTGCCTGAACAATTGCGCGCACGGATGGAGCAAGCCTTCGGCGCGGATTTCAGCCGTGTCAGAGTGCATGCGGATGGCGAGTCAGACCGTCTCAACCGCTCGCTGCAAGCAAAGGCGTTCACCACCGGGCAGGACCTGTTCTTCAGGCGCGGCGACTACCACCCAGACAGCCGCAAAGGTCAGGAACTGATCGCTCACGAATTGACTCACGTTGTGCAGCAGAGCGGCGGCGCGACCGGCAATCGTCGCTTGTCGGCGCAGCGGGCGCCGAGTCTTGTCATTCAGCGCAGTGTGGCCGACGCCATTGAAGAAGATCGAATGTCCTGGAAGATGATGTCCAAGCCATTAAAGGTCGCGATGGTGGGTCTCGCGCCTGTTCTTCAGCCATTCGTGCAATCCTGGGAGAGCGGTAAGAAAGCAACCAGCCAGGTTTATAACTCTCTGGCGGGAGATAACCCCGGCATCATCCGAGCCGTCTTGTCGGGGCTGGTGGCCGGCGGCAGCGGATTGCTCGGCAGCGTCTATGGGCTTGCGAAAGGCTTCTTGAGAGGGCTCGCCTTCGGCATCGGCAATCCGCTCTATTCGGTCGGGAAGCGGGTGGCGAATTTTTCCCTCGACGAAGCGCGGGGCATCTATCAAAGCGGCCCTGCCCCCGAACATGAAAAATATGGCGGGCAGCGGGAGAACTATAACTACGACACCAAGACAGACCTCCTCAACTATGGGCTGCTGACGTTAGGCACGGGCTCGGCTGTCGGAAAAACCATCGCCGACAAGGCGAGCGTCATCTCCGGAATGGGTAAACTGACGTTCAGTGGTAATGTCTGGGACCGGACGAAAACATTTTTCACTGGCTCCTGGGACCGGACGAAAGCCATTTTCAGCGACAGTACGCCGGTGGCGTCAGAAACCGGAAAAATACTGTCATCCATCGGCGCGGCAAGCAGTGGCCTGGGAGCCCTGTCTTCGCTCATGGATGCCAAAAAGGGCTTTAGCGAAGGGTTCGATTCGGCCAATACAAGAGCGCAGCGGGGGCTTGGTTTCAGTGCGGGCCTCAGCGGCACATTAGGCGCGGCGCAGCAATCGGCAACTTCTGCCTACCACATCGCAAACGCGACCGGCAATGATCTCCTTGCTCTCGGCGCGCAGTCGGCGACCGGAGGGCTGGCCGTCGCAACCGGCGCGGTGGACATTGTCAGAGGCACGCTCGGTTATTTTAAAGCGGCCAGTAACGTCGAACGGTTAAAGAAACTCGAAAAGGATAGAGCCCTTCAAGAGGATACCAAGAAAGCGGTTGCGCAAGCGGCCAGCACGCAGGCAAACCGGAAAACCAGTGCCATCGGGACAGGGCTTAAAGGCGCGCTGAGTGTTGCCGGCGGCGCTTTGCTGCTCGCTTCGACGGCGACGCCGATTGGCTGGCTCTTATTAACTGCCGGGGCGATAGTAGGCGGGATATTCGCTATCAATAGGTGGTTGGATAAGCGAAAGAGGAAAAAAGAGATCGCCATAAAAGTATTCGGAATTGAAGATGAAAGGAAGAAATGGGAAGCGGACGTCGCCAAGGTAAAGAAGGATCACTGGTTTTGGGAATCCGCCGGAAAGGTCGAGCGGGAGCGGCTGGGGCCTGATCCGCTAGAGCGGGAGCTGAAGGCGCACAAGTTCAAGGACGCTGGTCATTTCTATGCAAACTACATCAACGAAATGGCCCATGGCCTGTACGATACAGCACAAGCCGACCGAAATAGCCTGCTGCTGCAAGCCTCCAGTCAGCTCTCTGACGCCTATGGTTATCACAGGACGTTTGCTGTCTTGCCCAAAGAGTTGACCCAGGCGCGCCTCAAAGCCGATGTCCAGAAATTTATCAAGAAGGAAAAGATCATGATCCCTGAAAGGAATAATCTCCTGCAAATCATGGAATTGATTGAAAGCATGGGGCTCAAGTTCGATTGGTCATCGAAGCCGGTCCAGCCGACGCCTGATAAGATCGCCAAGGCATTAGATAACTAGACGCCTGAGCCGCTTATCAAAGGAGCGCGCGATGTCACTGACAAGCCAGGAGCATAGAGCCGCGCTTGAGCGTTTCGGCGAGCTGCTGTCGCAGCAAGCCTACCAGACCCGTTTGCGAGCGGCTGGCGACGGCGTGCCCTACGACACCTTGCTCGTCCGACTGGAGTCGTTTGAAGAAGCGAATCGCGTCTGGCTTCTAGAGCTGTCGTTCCTGCCGGGGCTTGAAAGTGACCTGGAGCGGGTGAGCATCCTTCAATCCTTTGTCTCGTTGGCTGACCAGATTGCCGAAGCGCATGGCATGGCATTAAACCGGCTCCTGGTGAGGCTGAACGCGAAGCTGCCCCTCGGCGGCTTCGGCCTGCTCGATAATCCCGGCCAGCTATTTTATAAACATAACGCCTTGCTGCCGGATGACTACCCTGACGCCGGCGATCAGATCGTGCGGGAGTTGGTTCCCATGACGGCCTATCTAATCACCTTGTTTTCTGAGCCGTTGATCCGGGTGGCAAGCGGCCAAAAGTCGGCTGAAGAAGCACTCTCAGACATGCCCTTCGCGGAGGTGATTCGTTAAGCGGCCCAGCCGCGCAAGTGCGATCTTTCACAGTAAAAGCAATCGCCGGCTCGGCAGCCGCAGAGTCACTACGGCCATTGACTTTGTGCTAGAGTCTGAAGCGGGTTTCATTCCGGTGTGCTGAAGCGATCAGAGGATAAGAGATTGGGCAAATATCTTGCGGTGGCTTTAGGCGGCGCGCTCGGGGCAATGGCGCGCTTCTGGCTCGGCGGCCTGGTGAGCGAGCGATTTCCGTCCCGCTTCCCTCTCGGTACGCTCATCATCAATGTGACGGGCTCGTTTATTGTCGGCTTCTTTCTGACGCTGGTGACTGAGCGCATCAACCTGCACCCGCACTGGCGGCTGGCCGTCGCCGTCGGCTTCGTCGGCGCTTACACGACCTTCTCGACTTTCGAGTACGAGACCTTCAAGCTGCTGGAAATCGGCAGCCGATTAAGCAGCCTGCTCTACGTCATCTTTAGCCTGGTGCTCGGTTTTGTCGCCGTCTGGGCGGGCATCGTGCTGGCCCGCGCCGGGGTCACCAATTGAAGCCGCCCGGCGGGCGCCGACTGCCGGCCCTTAGCCGATGCCAGGCCGGCAAACAGCGCGGCAAAGGCTTGCCAATACAGGTAAGCGCAGGCTATCATTCGTCTTCGGGTTTTGACACGGTAGGCGCTGCGGCGCATGTCCGCAATCGCTGATGATCGCTCGGCGGCTCACTGATAGAGAGAGCCTGAGCTTCATTATTTTGCGTCAGCTCCTGAAGTCCTCTGGCGATTCGCACGACCGCCGGCTCCTTGATAGCCGGCCTGATGCCAGGGGCGCTGACGTAAGATCTGACCAGCGTGGCCATTACGCCAGAACGTTGTTCGCACGGGACTGAATCAAATCGGCTTGCCGGGCGCTGTCACACAGACGCGCCGGCCAGCCCCGGCATGCGCATGGATTTCGAGAGCGGCGCGCCGGGCGATCTGATGCAGCCTTTCATGACGCAGGCGGCTGAGTGCGCTAACGCCATGCGTCTAGACGTTGTCGAAGGGAACCGCCATTCACGGTTCAGGAGGAGCGACTATTAGCAGCTTTCAAGGAAGAAGGAATTTTCGTGACCGGCGCGATCGCGGCCCCACGGTTCGCATCAACGAGAGAATTCGTGTGCCAGAGATTCGCGTGATTGACGAAGACGGTTCACAACTCGGCGTCATGGCGCCGCGGCAGGCGCTAGAGCTTGCTCGCGGCAAGGGGCTCGATCTCGTCGAGGTCGCGCCGCAGGCGCAGCCGCCGGTTTGCCGCATCATCAACTTCGGCAAGTGGCAGTACGAGCAAAAGAAGAAGCAGAAAGAGGCCAAGGCCAAGCAGACTTTTATCACCGTCAAGGAGATCAAGTTTCGCCCAGGCACAGACGAGCACGATTACGCCTTCAAGAAGAACAACGCGGCGCGCATGCTCAAAGACGGCGACAAGGTCAAAGCCACTGTGCATTTTCGCGGGCGCGAGATCACCCACAAAGAGCTCGGCGGCGAGCTGCTTCAGCGGCTCGAAAAAGACCTGTCGGAGTTCGGCACCGTCGAAGCGCGCCCGCGACTCGAAGGCATGAATATGTCTATCATCTTCCAGCCGAAGAAGGCTAAATGAGCTTTTAAGAATCAGGAGGAATAATGCCAAAACTAAAAACGCACAAGGGGGCGGCCAAACGCTTCCGCTTAACCGCGAAGGGCAAGGTCAAGCGTGGCCATTCGCACGCCCGCCACATCTTGACCAGCAAGACGGCCAAGCGCAAACGGCTGCTCGACATCGACGGCACGGTTGCCCCGGCTGACGCGCCGTTGGTCAAGCGCATGCTGCCTTATGGCCGCGGCTAGAAATTCAAATGGGTGCCCGGCGTCGGGTGCGGGGTGTCGGTGAGCCGAGCATGTTGCTGACCAAGACCTAACCCCCGACGCCGGGCGCCCGACACCCGATCAGGAGGGACTTATGCCACGCGCAAAACGCGGAAACAAGAGACTACAAAAACGTAAGGGTATTTTAAAATTGGCCCGCGGCTATCGCGGCACCAAGAGCAAGCTTTATCGCCACGCGAAAGAGCAGGTCGAGCGCTCGCTGAATTTTGCCTTCACGGGCCGCAAGCTCAAGAAGCGCGAATTCCGCTCGCTGTGGATCGTCCGCATCGGTGCGGCGGCGCGCGCCAACGGCTTGAGCTACAGCCAGTTTATGCACGGCCTGAAACTCGCCGACATCAACCTCGACCGCAAGGTGCTGGCCGACATCGCGGTCAACGAGCCGGCGTCGTTTACGGAAATCACCGGGCGCGTCAAGCAGGCCATCGAGTCAGCGGCAAAGACCGCGGCCTGATCGCTCAAGGTCGAATCGGGAACGATGAGTGACGCGAGGTGAATCGGGCACTCTGCTGATTCAGCCCGCGTCATTCATCGTTCGTCGTTTTTGGGGTTATGGACGAAAAACTCAGCCAGCTACGCGAGCAGTTCCTTGCCGACTTGAAAGCCGTCAGCGGCGCTGACCAGTTGAGCGCCCTGCGCGACAAGTACCTCGGGCGCAAGGCGGGGTTGATCGCCGCCGAGAAGAAGCGCGTCGGTGGGCTGGCGCCCGACGAGCGCGCCGCCTTCGGCCAGCAGGTCAATCTGCTCAACAACGAAGTCGAGGCCGAGATTACAAAGCTCAACGAGCGCTTCGCCGCGGCGGCCGAGGCCCGTGCCCTCGAACGCGAAAAGATCGATGTGACGCTACCGGGCACGCGCCCGCGCCGCGGCCACCTGCACCCGATCACCCTGGTGCGCCAGAAGATCGAAGATGTCTTTGTGGCGATGGGCTACGCCATCCAGGACGGGCCGGAGATCGAAACCAGCTTCTACAACTTCGACGCGCTGAACATCCCCGCGGGTCACCCGGCGCGCGATTCGGCCGACACGTTTTACATCACGCCGGAGCTGGCCTTGCGCTCGCAGACCTCGACGATTCAGATTCACGCCATGCAGAAACAGCGCCCGCCGCTGCGGGTGATTGCGCCGGGCCGCGTCTTTCGCCGCGACACCCCCGATGCGACGCACAACCCGATGTTCTTTCAGGTCGAGGGGCTGAACGTAGACCGCCGCATCACCCTGGCCGATCTGAAAGGCACGCTGCAAAAGTTCGTCGAGATGATGTTCGGGGCGAACCTGCGGACGCGCTTCCGCCCGTCATACTTTCCATTCACCGAACCGTCGGCGGAAGTGGACTTCAGTTGTTACGTCTGCGATGGCGCGGGCTGTCGCGTCTGCAAAGGCTCGGGCTGGATCGAGCTCGGCGGCTGCGGCATGGTGCATCCGAATGTGCTGGAAGCCGTTGGCATCGACACCGAAGAGTTCACCGGCTTCGCCTTCGGCCTGGGGATTGATCGCATGGCGGCGCTGATGTTCGGCATAGACGACATCCGTCTGCTGTTTGAGAACGACGTGCGCTTCCTCGAACAGTTCGCATAAGAAGATTGGTTTCTGGTTTCTGGTTCCCTTAGCTGGAGATGGGCTTCGCCCGCTGGCGGTTCCTGGTTCTTCGTGCTCCGCGATTGAAGATTCTACGCCAACCAGAAACCAGAAACCGGAAACAGGAACCGGGAACCCATCTTATGCCCAACACGCCAACTCAAGCTCTGGACAAAACCGTTCTCATCCTCGGCGGCGCCGGCCTCGTCGGCACGCAGGTCGCCCGTCAGGTGGCGCGCGACCTGCGCCCCGAAAAGATCGTCATCGCCTCGCTCTATCAGAAAGAGGTGCGCGACCTCATCCACGAATTACGCAAAGAATTTTCCGCCGTGCAGTTCGCCGAAGCCTGGGGCAATATGTTTGTGCGTGTCGAATTCGCCCGCGCCGACCGCAACGATTTGCTGAAGAGCGCGCGCCGCCGCCGTGCCCTGTATGACGACCTGTTCGGGCCGCTCGACGACGCCTACGAGCGCTCGATGCTGGTCCAGGTGATGCGCGAGCAGCGGCCCGATGTGTTGATCGATTGTGTCAACACCGCCTCAGGGATCAGCTATCAGGACGTTTATACGAACTCCATCGAAGTCCGCAAGACGCTCGACTTCATCGAAGCGCGCATCGAAGAGCGCGACCTCAAGCAGATATGGGAGAACCGCAAGCAGCTTGAGCATACCTTCGAATCGCTGCTCGTATCGCAATCGATCCCGCAGTTGATCCGCCACACGCAGTTGCTCTACCGCGCCATGGTCGAAGTCGCCACGCGGCTCTACGTTAAGATCGGCACGACCGGCACCGGCGGCATGGGCTTGAACATTCCGTATACGCACGGCGAAGACAAGCCCTCGGCCAAGCTGATGTCGAAGACCGCTGTGGGCTTTGCGCACACCGGGTTGATGTTCTTGATGGCGCGCACGCCGGGCGGCCCCATCGTCAAAGAGATCAAGCCGGCGGCGATGATCGGCTATAAGAAAGTCAGTTACCAATCGCTCAGAGACCGCCGCACGCATTCGCCTGTTGTCGCCTACGCGCCGCGCTCGCAAGCGCTCAATGGCGAGTTGCGGCTCGCCTTGCCGAAGGACAGTTTCAAGGCGCTCGGCGAGCTGGAGATGGTCGGCGTCGACACGGGCGAGAACGGCTTTTTCGCGCGCGGCGAGTTCGAGGCGGTCACGTCAATCAACCAGATGGAATTCGTCACCCCCGAAGAGATCGCCCACAACGTCGTGCTCGAAATCAAAGGCAGCAACACCGGCGTTGACGTGATCGCGGCCATTGATTCAGCCATCATGGTGCCGAGCTACCGCGCCGGCTACCTGCGCGGCTCGGCTATCGAAGCCTTGCGCCGGCTCGAACATGAGACGAACTCGAATTCGATAGCGACCGGCGACCTTGGGCCGCCGAAGCTGACCAAGCTGCTCTACGAGGCGCACTTGCTGAAAGTGAAGTACCACACTTTGCAGGCGGTCGTCGAAGCGCCGCCGGAGGATGTGTCAGAGACCTTGTGGCGTTACCTGCAACGCAATCACGATCTGCGCAACACGATCATCTCGATTGGCGTGCCGGTGCTGCCGCCCGAAGGCAACCGCCTGCTGCGCGGCCCGCGGGTCAACGTGCCGGAGTACGCCGGACAGCCGAGCTTGCCGGTAAGCGACGAGGCGATCAATGAGTGGGCGGTGCGCGGCTGGATCGATCTTCGCCCGCGAAATGTCGAGTGCTGGCAGGCGCGCTTCCGCAAGATGCTGCGCTCGGCGCAGAGCATCCACCGCCGCGGTTCTGCCGCCATCACGATGGAAGCCTACCGCAGCGAAGAGATTCGCATCGGCGAAGTCGTCGGCTGGATTTTCAATAACGAAGAAGAGGGTTATCGAATCAAATGAAGATCAGTTACACCTGGCTGAGCGAGCTGGCCGAGATCACCTTGAAGCCGCAAGAGCTGGCCGAGCGCCTGACGATGGTGGGGCTCGCCGTCGAATCGATTGAGCGTCATGGCGACGATCATTTGCTCGATGTCGATCTGACCTCGAACCGCCCGGACGCGCTATCACATCTGGGCGTGGCGCGCGAGGCGGCGATCATTTGCGGCACCAGTCTGAAGCCGCGAGTCGCACAGCTCACAGAAAGCGACGAGGCCGTTGACGCAGCCGCCGCAATCGAGATTCACGACCCGGAGCTGTGCCCGCGCTACGCGGCGCGCGTCGTTCGCGGCATCCAGGTCGGGCCGTCGCCGAAGTGGCTGGTTGATCGCCTGGAAGCCATCGGGCAGCGCACGGTCAACAACGTCGCAGACGTCAGCAACTACGTGATGTTCGAGATGGGCCAGCCGACGCATGCCTTTGACTTGAACCTCCTGCATGGCAAAAAGATTATCGTGCGCCGCCCGGCCAGCGGCGAGCAGATCACCACGCTCGACGGCTTCACGCGTGAGCTGGCCGCCGATCACCTGATTATCGCCGACGCCGACCATGCGGTCGCCATCGCCGGCGTGATGGGCGGCGAAGAGACCGAGATTACCGATAGCACGACCGACGTGTTGATCGAGAGCGCCTACTTCAACCCGGCTTCGATCCGTCACACCGCGAAGGCGCTCGGCATGGACACCGAAGCCAGTTACCGTTTCGCGCGCGGCACTGATTTCGGCGCGCAGGTGCGGGCCGCCGACCGCGTCGCCGAGCTGATTGTTGAGGTCGCCGGCGGGCGGATTCTCAAGGGCGTGATCGACGTTTATCCGGCGCCAGTGAGCCGCGATTCGGTGGCGCTGCGCGAGGCGCGCATCGAGCGGCTGACCGGCTTGAAGGTGCCGATTGCGCGGGCCGCTGAAATCCTGCGCGCCCTCGAATTTCAGGTTGAGGTGAACGACGAAACGCGGACGCTTACGGCCATCGCGCCGTCGTTCCGCGTTGACATTCATCGCGAAGAAGACCTGGTCGAAGAGGTGGCGCGCCACACCGGTTATGACCTGGTCGCCACGACGCTGCCGGCGTGGAGCGGCACGGGACAATTTCTGCCGGACGAAGATCGCCGCCGCGCGACACGCCGGGCCCTGACGACCATCGGCTTTGACGAAGCCTATACCTTCAGCTTCGTCAACAGCGAGCGCGATGCGCTGTTTCGGCGCGGCGCCGCAGCGCCCGCCGTGCTCGCCAACCCGATTGACGTCAATCAGAGCGAGATGCGCGCTGCGCTGGTCACAGGCTTGCTCGAATCCGCGCAGCACAACTTCAATCAAGGCCGCCGCGACGTCAAGCTCTTTGAATTAGGCCGTGTATTCGAGGCGACAAAGAATGACCCGCGGCCGCGGGAGCGCGAGCTTTTGGGCCTGATGATGAGCGGCGCGGCGCAGGCCGACGACTGGCGCGGCGCGCGGCAGATAGATTTTTATGACCTGGCGGGCGCGGTCGAAGCGGTCATGGGCAGCCTGAACGTCTCAGGCTTTACAATTGAGCGCGCCGGTGTAGAATACCTGCATCCCGGGCAGTCGGCGGTGTTGATACGCGATGGCGAAGAGGTAGCGCGTTACGGGCGACTGCATCCGCGCATCGCTCAGGTCTTCAAGTTCCGCCAGCCGGTTTATGTCGGCGAGATCGAGTTCGCCAGGCTGCTTGAATTGCCCGCCGCCGAGGTGCGTTATAGCGCCCTGCCGCGCCTGCCGGCAGCGGCGCGCGATGTGTCGCTGATGGTGGCCGACACGCTGATGTGGGCTGAGATCGAGCGAGCAATCAAAGAGCTGGGCATTCCTGAGATCGTCGAGCTGCGGGTCTTTGACGTCTACGCCGGGAAGGGAATGCCGGAAGGCATGCGGTCGCTGGCGTTTCGCGTCACCTATCGCAGCGCGGGCCGCACCTTGACCGACGAAGAGGTCGCCGCGATGCACGAGCGCGTCCGCGAGTTGATGGTCAGTCGCTTCGGCGCACAGTTGAGATGATTGCGGATTGCGGATTGCGGATTGCGGATTATTGAATAAGTGAATCAATGATTCGCGACCTGCGATTCGCAATCAAACACGAGATTATCGGAAGTGAATTCCGCAATCCGCAATCCGCAATCCGCAATCAGGAGGCTGAGTGAGCGGAATATACGGGCTGGAAAAGTTCTCACACCTTGAGGACAAGATCTATCGCACCATCGAGCAGTTCAAGCGCGAGCGCTCGGAGCGCGAGGCGCTCGAACGCGAAGTCTTAAGCTTGCGCCGCGAATTGAGCCAGATGGGCGACGAGAAAGAGCGGCTGTCATTGCAGGTCGAGCGCTTGCTGAACGAGCGCGACACGATCAAGCTCAAGGTCGAAGCGATGCTGGACGCCATCGCGGTGCTCGACCTCGAAGCGCTGGAGACCGCAAAGAAGTGAGGCGACGCTGGTCAGCGCTTGCGCGACTGGCGTTGCGCGTTGCCGTCGCACACGCGACAACGCCGAACTCGTAACTCGGAGCAGCGCCGAAAAGTATGGACAACAATCCGAGCCAACCCTACAAGGTCGTCATCTACAACCAGACCTACAATCTGCGCAGCGATCACGACCACGGTTATATTCAAGACCTCGCCGAATACGTTGACCGGCGCATGAACGAGATCGCTCGCGCGACGATGACCGTGGATTCGCTGCGCGTCGCGATCCTTGCCGCCTTGCAGATCGCCGACGACTTTTTCCAGGCCCGCAAAGAACTCTCCGCCACCGAAGAAGAGATCGCCGAGCGCAGCGCCAAGTACGCCGAGCTGCTCGACCAGTTCCTGCGCTCAGACATGGTCGAGCCGGGCAAATA
This sequence comes from Blastocatellia bacterium, assembly GCA_035275065.1. Classification (NCBI taxonomy): domain Bacteria; kingdom Pseudomonadati; phylum Acidobacteriota; class Blastocatellia; species Blastocatellia bacterium. The sequence goes on along the minus strand of DATENM010000064.1, from coordinate 157,871 downwards.
AACCAGCAGAACTTAAACCGCCAAGACGCCAAGACCGCCAAGAGAGAATAGGAGTATTCGTCTCCTCTTTGCGTCCTTGGCGTCTTGGCGGTTTAAGTTTTTAGGTGGTAGGCTATCCAACGTCCTCAGGTTTCCGTATTCAAAAGGAGTAGCGAGAATGCATAGACGAACTCTTACACACAAGCTCTGCTTGCTGATGCTGGCGATTGGTGTCGCCGCCGCGCCGCTAAGGGCCGCCGGCGCGCAGGACGCAAAGTTTATCGGCCACTGGGAAGGCGCGATTCAAGTTCCGGGAACGCCGCTGGCCATGTCGGTTGATTTCGCGGCCAAAGCCGGCGGCGGTCTCAGCGCCACCATCTCGATCCCGGCGCAGAACGCGAAAGATATACCGCTTTCCGACGTTTCGCAAACCAACACGGACATCGCTTTCAAGATCAGCGGCGTGCCGGGTGACCCCAGCTTCAAAGGCACGCTCTCCGCCGATGGCGCGAAGATCAACGGCACCTTTACGCAAGGCGGCGCGAACATCCCCTTCGTCCTTGAGCGCAAGGCGAGCCCGACGGCGACCACGCAAGAAGCGCTCAAAGGTTTCGACGAAGTCGTTGCCGACGCGATGAAGAAGCTCGACGTGCCGGGCATGGCCATCGCCATCGTCAAATACAATGAGGTGGTCTATGCCAAAGGCTTCGGTTACCGCGATGTCGAAAAGCAACTGCCGGTAACCGCCGATACGCTGTTCGCCATCGGCTCGTCCACGAAAGCCTTCACGACGTTCGTGCTCGGCACGCTGGTTGACGAAGGCAAGCTCGAATGGGACAAGCCCGTGCGCAGCTACATCCCGTCGTTTAAGCTCTATGACCCGATTGCGACCGAGCGCCTATCGGTGCGCGACTTGGTGACGCACCGCTCGGGGCTGCCGCGACACGATCTGGTCTGGTACAACAACTACGATGCCAGCCGCAAATCGCTGGTCGAGCGCCTGCCTTACCTTGAGCCGAGCGCCGACCTGCGCGAGAAATTTCAGTACAACAACCTGATGTTTTTGACCGCCGGCTATCTCACCGAAGTCGTCACCGGCAAGACCTGGGAAGAGGCGGTGCGCGAGCGCATCCTTCTGCCGCTCGGCATGACGCGGACGAACTTTTCGGTGAATGATTCGCAGAAAGAAGCGGACGCGGCGCTGCCTTATCGCTTGAATGACAAGAAGGTCGAGCGCATGCCGTTTCGCCCGATCACCAACCTTGGGCCTGCCGGCTCGATCAACTCCAGCGTGAACGAGATGAGCCGCTGGGTGATTGCTCATCTCAATGGCGGCAAGTATGGCGACAAGCGGATTGCCAATGCCGCGACCGTCGAAGATATGCACCTGGCGCACATGACGACGGGCGCGACCATCGGGCGACCGGACGTTTCGCCGGCGGATTATGGCATGGGCTGGTTTGTGAACACCTATCGCGGCCACCGCCGCGTCGAGCATGGCGGCAACATCGATGGCTTTTCGGCGAACGTCACGCTTTTCCCGCAGGACGGCCTTGGCGTCGTGGTGCTGACGAATATGAACGGCACACCGTTGCGCGATCTGATCGTCAACGTCCTCGCCGACCGCTTGCTGAAGATCGAGCCGGTCGACTGGATTGCCCAGGCGGCGGCGGTGCGGGCGGCGTCAGACGCGTTGCAGAAAGAAGGCGAGAAGAAGAAGCAGGTGACGCGCGTGCAGGGGACGCAACCGGCGCATAAGCTTGATGCCTATGTCGGCGAGTACGAGCATCCCGGCTACGGCTCGCTCAAAGTGACCATGCAGGATGGCAAGTTGGAGGCGACTTTCAATGGCATCCGCACGCCGCTTGAGCATTGGCATTACGAAACCTTCAGCGGGTTGAAGGCGGCGGATCCGACGTTCGAAAACATGAAGTACACGTTTCAGACTGATGCCGACGGTTACGTGGCCAGGGTAGCGGTGCCGTTTGAGGCAGCGGTCAAAGAGATCGTCTTTACGAAACGGCCCGACGCGCGATTGTACGAAGCCGAATACCTCAAGCGCTTTTCCGGCACCTACAGGCTGCCGGGCGCGCCGGTGACGATCAGCCTGAAGGGCAACGCCCTGAGCATGATGATTCCCGGCCAGCCGGCTTATGATCTGGTGCCGTCGCTCAGCGGCGACTTCACGCTGAAACAGGCGCAGATCGTCAGCATGCATTTTGTCGCAGATGAAACCGGCAAGGTGACGGCGGCAGAGATTCGCCAGCCCGGCGCGGTGATCACGGCGAAGCGTCAGGATTGAGACGCGACGACTCGGAACTCTCGGTCGTGATGAGCCTGCAAAGCATACGGCGAAATTCACTGACAGCTTGACAGTGGCGTTGCCGGGCGGCTATAGTCAAGCTTCGCCTAAAGGGGCGGTTAGCTCAGCGGTAGAGCATCGGTCTTACAAACCGGGGGCCACTGGTTCGAACCCAGTACCGCCCACCAGGTTTACCTGAGTTGACATTGAAAGTTCGCAGCGCGGAGTCGTAGTTCAGTTGGTTAGAACGCCGGCCTGTCACGTCGGAGGTCGCGGGTTCGAGTCCCGTCGGCTCCGCCATTATTATCAGTAAGTTAAAGCCAGTGTATGCTGGCTTTTTCTTTTCTTGCAGGCCAATGTGATCTGATTAGTGATACTGACCGCTTGTAAGTTCTTGAAATAAAAGGTGTTTGTGGGTTTTCGCAAGTTAGACCTCCGACTTGCCAGCCGGAGTCCATTGCCACTTGGTGTCGCGTGGTGTCCGTTGATGGTGCTTTGATAGGGAAATAGCAGTTCATCAAATCCTCTATCGTCTTTTCAATGATCAATTATCCATATCTTTCGCATATACTCTAAGGACGATTTCTTTTTGACTGCTTTGCTCCTTTTTATGCGCCGATCTACCAAGGATTCAATTTGCACCATAAGATGGCAATCTCTGGGATAGAATACCTTTAAACCTCCGTATCGATTGGTGAGCTTTTCATTTAAGTTGCTGGAGTTGAAGAGTCGATTTGCTACACGGCTGTCCAGAAGGTGTAGGCGGAGAGGCCAAAGGCATAGCAATAGACGTGAATTGGTTCAGCAGAAGACATGAAGACCTATACTCTCCGGCAAGGAGGGTCGGAGCTGGATGGAGTAGCAGCACCACGTCAGCCTAGGGCTCCTGGCGCACGCCTTCTTGTGACTGGAATAGAATTGCGGAAGTCAGGAACTACAATGGACGCTCCCGCAGACGAGGCAGGAGATCCAGCGGTTGCTATGCACCTGGACAGGCGCTTGTTGCTTTTGTGGGGGAAAAGCGGAATGGACTTCTGCACGCAGTCCGTAGAACCTAATGAAGTAATACAAGTGCGGTTTTCAAATGGATTTGGCTTTGGAATGCTGCGACAAGTCGCAGCTTTTCATTACAGTACCAAAGCGGTGAGCGTGTCATTGATTGCAGTTTTGCCTGCCGCTCGGTCAAAATACAGGCGGGTTTGCTTACCGTCAGCTGAAGATTCATCAGCAAACTCAAACCTCTTCGAGTCCGTCTTGTCACCTTTATTGTGACCAGCGAGAAACCAATTTGTAACGAAGCGCAGACACAGCCTAATATACTTGTGATCAGGGTCTGGCGCTAAACCTTCCCTCCCGGTTGGTGATCTTCGACTCCTCTTTGGGTTTAGATAGCATTCTTAGTAGATGATACCTTGTAGACCGAATTGGTGCGTTATAAGCTGGGAGAATATAATAGCCTGATTTTGGCGACGGAGAGAGCTAACCATCGATTCTTGTAGATTGATCCAGGCGTGGCCGATCTATTGTTAGTCTAATCACCGTCTGGTGATATGGTTATCGAGGGGATGTTCCTGTGGGTCACAACCCGCCTCGCGGTGTAACAAGGTATACCTCGCTAATTGTCCGAAGCGTGCTGTCGCAATGTTGCAAAGGTAAAGCTTATGAGTTTCTTCTTAGGATTCGATAGATCAGAGTATCCAGGCGATGATTTCATGCGATCCTTGAAATCGCAGTCGCAAGTATCATGGACGGGCTTCTATCTTGCGCCAGCGCCATCGCATTCCGACACTAGCTGGATGCAAAACCGCGCCTTCTTGCAGGATCTCGGTTTTGGCTTCGCCCCAATCTATGTTGGTCAGCAGCAACTCCCAGGTCCGGGATCACATGTCCTCACGACTGTTCAGGGACAAAGCGATGCCGGAGAGGCGGTCGATTTGGCTCAGCAGGCTGGCTTCCCACGATCATCCGTATTGTATCTGGATATTGAGTGCGGCCCGCCAGCGACGGATAAGCTCTTTGACTACTACGTAGCGTGGGTGCAGGGCATAATCGACAACGGATATTCACCGGGAGTGTACTGCTCACATTTACTGGCGGCTGAATTTCTGGCAAGAGACGACCGGCCAGTCCCTTGGATATTTCATCTGAAATTTCCCAATGGGCATACCTTTGCACCACCGTTGCCCATGATCGATCCAGCACAATCAACCTTCAACGGGGCAAGCATGATGCAGTACGCCCAGAATGGAAAGCTGGTACTGGACAGTACAAGCATCAGGCCTGTTGATCTTAATAGTGGGCTTGTAGAAGACCCCTCTATAAAAAAATACGCAGGGAGGATATAGCTATGCCAAAGAGAGTCAAAGAAAAACTGAAGAACGCAGGAGAAAAAGCGCGGCGAGACCAGGCCTTTGCCGACGAGGTCCAGAAGAAATCAATCGCGGCTGTTCTGAAGGGCGCACATTCCAAAGCATGGCAAACTTACCTGGAGACCATTCTCGGAGCTGACAGCCCGAAGCAATTGGCGCGGTTAAAGCTCGAGGATGGCAAGAAAGGCGACCCTCTCATAATCCAAAGCGCCGTGTATGCAGTGGCTAATGCCGTCTGTACCGTTGCCACCACAACGAAGTTTGATGGAGAGGTAGACGATAAAATCGATGCGGACATTCCTCCAGAGGGGGAAGGCGTCGAACCGTAGAAATACAGGTCACAGAGTGGGACGCCCCTTAAACTGGAGGCATCCGTCAAACTTCCGAATGCAGCCCGTTTGAGGTACGCAAGGCCGTGATACGTCGGTATGCTTTCGGCTGACTGGGAATGCTTTGGCAGGCCTCCAGTCGGCCGTTGTGAACGCCGACTTCTCGGTCCAGCATTCTTCAAGGATTTCGTTCATCAACGGAGACCTGTCTTGCTATGGGCGAATGCGTTCGTGGCAGTGAAGATCACGGTGAGCCGGCGTACGGCGAGGCGATTCGCCTCGCTCAATCGCTCGGCAATTCCTGGAAGGAGCTTTGCGCGCGCTTCCTGCCCGTCGCATCGAAAGGGGCGTTGTGGAGGTATAGCCGCACGTCTATTTCTAGCGACCCTGAACAAGGTTGGAAGCTCCGCATCTCTGCAAATATTCTCACCGCTGTTGAAGTGCTGCAAACCGTCGCCCCTTTCCTGCAGGCTCACAAGGTTCTCTTTAAGGCGCCTTCTTCGCTTCAGGAGTTGAGCCGCATTAACGCGGGCTTGTATTACGGGTATAGTCAGGTCGGAAAATTTATCACGGTCTACCCGCATAATAGTGAACAGGCCGTGTTTCTCGCGCGGCGCTTGCATGAACTTACTCTGGGAATGTCAGCTCCTGTCGTGCCATTCGATCAGAGATTCCGAACGCAAAGTTGTGTCTATTATCGTTACGGGGCATTCGTCCCTCTGGAAATCGAAAAACCGGATGGCACGCGCACCCTTGCAATACGAGGCCCAGGCGGGGAATTAGTCTCAGACGACCGTGAGGCAAGCGCGGCAAAGCTGACGTGGGTTTCGGACCCCTTCGATACTAAACGGGCCCGGCAAAGGGCAAGGACCGCAGATAGTCCGCTCAACGGAGCTTTCCGGGCATTCCGCGCGCTGGCTCAAAGAGGTAAAGGGGGAGTTTACCAAGCTATAGACCTCACGATGAGTCCGCCGCGCCTTTGTATTTTGAAGGAGGGGCGCGCTGGCGGTGAGGTCAACTGGGACGGTCGGGATGGTCGCTGGAGAGCTGAGAACGAGGGACGAGTCCTTAACTGCTTACAAGCCGCCGGCGTCAATGTGCCTCGCCTCTATTCGTCTTTTGAAGTTGAGGGAAACTATTACTTGGCGATGGAGTTTGTGAACGGCGAAAATCTTCAGCAATGGCTTAATAAGAGGCGCCGGAGGCTGACCATTCCCCAGGTGCTTCAATATGGTATCCAGCTCTCGCGCATCGTATCGCAGATACATGCGGCTGGCTGGGTATGGCGTGATTGCAAGCCTGCCAATGTAGTTGTGGCGAAGGATGGGCAACTCAGGCCAGTAGATTTCGAAGGCGCTTGCCCGATTGACGAGCCTGACCCGTTGACTTGGAACACGCCAGGGTTTTCTGCGCCCGAATGCCATAATGTGCCCCGCGGGCAGTCGCGGGCGCCCGAAGATATTTACTCCCTCGGAGCAACCCTTTATTTTCTCTTAACCGCAACCCTCCTGGTATACTCTGGGCCGCCTCCGATACTAAAATTGAGGCGGAACGTGCCTTCAGCATTATCCAACATGATCTCGGATATGCTTGCCGCCGACCCGGCGCAGCGGCCCAGCGCGCAGACGGTGACGCGGCAATTTCGAATGGCTTTATCGTCACACAATCCTTGTCCACTTTACGGCTCGGCGTTGATAAGTTAGCCCATCAGAGGAATGCAGAATGATCAGCGTGGGCTATTGCTGCGTCATATTGGCGCAGCGGAGGAGATCGGCAAATCTCGGATCTGACCGAAGGCTAGCGAACACCGGATCAATTATTAGAAAAGGTAGTGATGTAAAACGCTCCCTACACGCTTCCTGCAACAACAAAGATGTTTCATCCTTATCGCCGAGCCCGATGTAGATGATCGCTTTTTCCTGGGGAGGAATAGTGGTTTGCTTAGATAGCTCGTCTAACTCGCTTAGAATTCTTAACGCGTCAGCCCTCCGGCCAGCCATAGCGTAGGCGTACCCAAGAGGGGCGGCACCATAGACCTTGCTGAGAGAATACAGCTTCTCAAACGATTCGATAGCTGATTTCGACATCCCTTTCTGCTGGTATATGAAGCCAATCACATTCAGGGCCTTCGCATCATCCGGATTTTCTTCAAGGTATTTGAGCAGGCTGCCAGCCGCCCTGTCATATTGTCGTGCGAAGTAAAGCGCGCGTGCGAGATTTATATTCGACATAGGAGAGAACGGCTCAAGCTCTTTGGCCGTTTCGCTCTCCACTATGGACTCGCTCCAGCGGCCCATTAAACTCAGGAGATATGAATAATAGAGGTGGGCGGGGGCATAGTTTGGCTTAATGCTGATCGCCTGCTTAAATTCTCTTTCGGCCTCTTGCCAGTTCCAATCATACTTCAATAAGACGGTTCCCAGTGATGTGTGCGCTTCGCATAGCGAATCATCTATCTCCAAGGCTGCCAGGGCAGCGGCCTTCGCTTTTGTCATTGCCTCTTTCGTTGTTAATGGCGGGCCGTAAGCAACGGTGCTCAGGAGTACGTAGCAATCCGCCAAACCGGCGTGGGCCTTCGCAAACGCCGGGGCTAACCTGATTGCTTGATTGAAGCAGTCTATCGCTATCCGAATGTTTTTCTCATCTCTCCATTTCCAGTAATATAGGCCGCGATAATACCATTTGCTCGCTTCCGGGTTTAACGTCTGTTGCGCGCGTAAGTGTCCCTTTTCATCCTCACTTAACGAGAGCTGTAGGCTTGAGACGATCTTGCCGGAAATCTCTTCCTGGAGCGTCTGCATTTCTGCCGGGCTTACATCATACTCCGCTCCCCATACTTGTGAGCCGTCAGCGCTATTTATAAGTGAGATGCGAAGGACCAGCGACTCCCCCCTGCGCATGATCGAGCCGTACAGCACCGCGTCAACATTGAGGTCGCGGCCGGCTTTCTGCGGATCAAGGCTCTCATCTTTATATGCGGAAACATAGGCCGGCGCTTTTACTTTAAGTTTAGATAGTTGTGATAGCCTGTTAATCAGGCCGTCCATGAGCCCCTCACTCAACTCCCCTCGGCTCACGTCGCCGCTGTCGTTGGACATCGGAAGCACCGCCAGGGTCCGAACCCCTGTCACGCGAGAATGTATAAGCGTAACGCCCATCAACAGCAAGAAAGTCAAAGCCAGCACCACAAGACTGCGTAGACGGAAGTACAGAGAAAGTTGTGGCTGGGCTGCTAACGCGGTTCGGCAATGGTCGAGGCTCAGAAGCAGCTCACTTGCCGATTGGTAGCGTTGCTCTCTGGATTTGTTCAGGCACCTCTGTGCGATGAGGGAAAGCTCCGCCGTGATATCGGAGGTTATACTCGTTAGCGGCGGCGGGTCCGCCGTTAGAATGGCTGATATGGTTTCAGCGTCACTCCTTCGTAAATAGGGATTGCTTCCACTTATCATCTCATAAAGGACGACGCCAAAACTGAAAATGTCACTGCGAAAATCGAGCCTCTCGGTCCGCAGTTGTTCTGGAGACATGTAGGTCAGTGTGCCGATTACCAGGCCCAACTGTGAGTTGTGGCTTTCGCTATGTGCTGCGCCACGTGCGGGATTTCTTTGTTGGATGACTTTGGCCAAGCCGAAATCGAGCACCTTCACCTGTCCGCTAGAGGTGACGATGATGTTTTGCGGCTTGATATCACGGTGAATGAGGCCATGCGAATGCGCCTCCGCCAGCGCCCTTACGGCCTGAATAGCGAGGTCGGGAATCTGCTTCAGGTCGAGAACCCCTTGCTGTATGAGGGAGGCGAGCGTTTCCCCTTCAATATATTCCATGACTATAAAACTATAGCCGTCAATTTCTTCTAAACCATGTATGGTGCAGATATTGGCGTGATTCAGGTTAGCTGCCGCCTGAGCTTCTTTCATCAACCGCCTCTTGGCCGAGGCATCATTAACCGATTTAGCGGAAAGGAATTTGAGAGCGACTTTGCGGCCCAGTCGCAGGTCGTCAGCAAGATAAACCTCTCCCATTCCGCCCTCGCCTAGCAGCATCAGGATCTTATATGGGCCGATCAGCTTCCCGAGAAACGATTCTCGGGCCGAAGCCCCTGACAGCACGCTCATGCCGAGGCCGAAGGCGGGCTGCTCTATAAACCCCCGTCGAGACTCGAATGCGGAGAGCAAAGACTCGACTTCTGCGCGCAACGCTGCGTCCTCCGGACAGGCATGATCGAAGTAGGCACACCGCTGTTCAGCGGGCAACTCCAATAACGCATGGAACAATTCTTCGGCGCGCTGCCAGTCTTTATGTTCCATTGGCCATTTCCCTTGCCAGCCAGGCCCTGGCCATATTCCAGTCGCGCATCACGGTGATCCGCGAAACTTTAAGCACCTCTGCGGTCTCTTCAACGCTCAGGCCGCCAAAATACCGCAATTCGACGACTCTGCTTTTCCGCTCGTCGATTAAGGCCAGCTTATTCAACGCATCATCCAATGCAATCAACTTATCTGATTTTTCTGGCGATATTAGATCGGTCTCTGAAAGTGATACCTGCATGACGTCTCCCCCTCTCTTGAGGCGGCTTCGGTCACGGGCATAATTAAGCAAAATGCGGCGCATGATCTGCGCTGCGATGCCGAAGAAGTGGGCACGATTTTGCCACTGTACTCTTTTCTGATCTATAAGCCGGAGGAATGCTTCGTTGACTAAAGCGGTCGTTTGCAGTGTATGGCCGGGATGCTCGCGACGCATATAGTAATGCGCGAGTCGGTGCAGCTCTTTTTCAACCAAGGGAATTAACTTCTCTAGCGCGGCCTGGTCGCCATTACACCAAGCGATAAGGAGCCTTGTGATTCCTGAAGAAGAGGACATATGGCTCATCTCTCTCGTGCGAAGTAGACGATCCGGTCCAGCCCCTCAATGGGGCGGAACATTTGCGTCTAGGGGCAAATGAAACGTGCTCCGCCTGGATGATACATCCCAGAGCGATTTGGTGCGTTACCTTATGAAGGCGACAAACGCTTTGGCCTTAATTCGCATTCACCCTTTCAGGGGAGACCCTGAAAAAGGAGATTATTTATGTGTATTGCGTACGTAACCCCAAGGGTTGTCTTCCAATGAATTAAGCGCTTTCAGCGGGTGCTTGCGCCGATCAGCTTCCGTGAATTCTGCTCGGGGAGCCAGGCACAGCCTGCATTTATATAGCGGTTCGAGCCAATTTTGCAATGTATTTGTTGCCACGGCTGGCCCCGGTAACAGGATGATAATATGACAGCCAAGCCAATACACGATATCACCCGAGGACAGGATATAACAAACGCCCTCAAAAGCTGGGTGATGGTAGCGCTGACATTCTTGTTCGTTTTTCTTTATGGCGCAGCGCTACTGGGATGGATCAGACCCCTAGCTGATGAAAGAGTGGTGAGCAGACTTGAGCCGATCATTTTTGTCATCATCGGGTACTACTTTGGCAGGTTGCCTTCCCAGCAGAATGAAAAAATGCTCAAAGACGAGATCAACCGACAGACGCAAAGGGCAGACGCGGCTCAGCATGCCAAAGAACAATCGCAGCAGGCTAGAGAGGCGCTTGATGAGAAGATAAAGAACGTCAGAGCTGCGCTGGCGTCCTCGGCACCCGGCCTGGCTCCGAAAGCCATGGCCGAAAGCCTCCAAAGGGGTGAGGCCGTCAAAGAGGAGGCCTTACGCCATTCAGTAACCGCCGCCATCAACATCTTGGATTCGTGATCACGTGGAGGTTTCACCTAGGGGCCACCCGCCGGCGCGAGTCGCTTTGAAGGCACATAACATGAGCGAGGCCATCAGGCCCATGTGAAATGCCACTGATAGAAAGGAGAAGATATGGCAAAGGCAAAAGAGACAGATAACGAGGGCAGAAAAGCTAACGCGGCGAGCAAGCGCGGGGGCCGGACAGGCGAAGGTCGGGCTCACAAGCAATTGCGCGCCTTAGAGGCAGCCGAAGATACATCTTCGCAGCCGTGCCTCACGCTTACGCAGTCTGCCTTCATCGTAGGCGGATGTTTGCCTTCAGGCTCGCATAATAGCGACCAGACTCTGGAAGAGGCCGGGCTCATCACCGACAATCTGCGCCTCATTTTTAGAGAATGCGTCTTCAACGGTGTGCGTCAGGCCGGGTGTGACATCCATAGGAGCGACATACCGAACGGCGCAGACACCAAGATTTTTGAAGTGGTCGTAGCGGTTCAGGAAAATTCAAGCCGGGCGTCAGCTTAAGCCCAGGTCGAAGCTAACAAGGATATCCACTCTGGGCAATCGTTGTTTAACTCAGAAACTTGGCAATCAAGTACCTCGGAGGCTAAACCATGCGTCGACTTTTTATTTTGTGCGCGATACTTTGTGTTTGGGGCGGGATATTATCTGTTTGGCTCATGACTTTTGCCACCTCTGCCAACCCCACAAGCCCGAGAATGGTCGCGGATAATCCCTGCTTAACGGCTCATCCTGAATGGCTCCCCACCACTCCCATTCCGACCTTCGATCAGCCGCCACCGCATCCCGAGCCGGACTGTCCGTTCTACCAGGCCGCATGGCAGACCTTCTTGTATGCGACACAACCGGATTCGAATGGCCGCCCGAGATTTCTCTCTTCATACTCAACAATCGAAGATCTTTTCGGTGCGCCTGCGGCTCCTGAATTTGCTAAAGAGCAATCAGGGATACTGAGCTTAGCGCCGCGGACGATCCAATCGCCGAATGAAAAGCCGTTTCCCACATCGAACCATTCCCCTGGAATTGGCGCTGGCATCAATCAAGCCGGGCTCAGGGGCATATTGATAGATCAAAATGGCAACCCCATCTACTACGCGATACACGTGAATGATGTGTTTGCAAATTTTATCAGGCAGAATGGCCTGACAACAAAGGACGCATTGATCAACGCCGACCCTGAAAAACTTGAGTTTGGTCAGGGCGCGATTGAGCTGAAGTCAGCATGGCAAATTGTCAATGACGACGCCCCCCCGTCTAACTATTTTACGACGAAGGCGTTGGTGCCCAGACTCAAAATACAAAATGGCAATTTGGTTGTTGATAACGCGAGCCGCAAGGTCACGGTGGCCCTTATCGCAATTCATGTTGTCTTTGTTTTGAAGAATCATCCTGAATTCATTTGGTCTACCTTTGAGCATATAGGCGCGGACGGTCATGGTATCCGCGACAATGCGCCAGCGGCGCCCGCCAATCCGGACTTGCCTGGGAGTACGGTTATATCAAATTCGAATTGGCCTCTGTTCAAGGCAGGCACAAGCGTGGCTGGCGCAAATTCCCCGAGTAGCCCGCAGGACCTTGTCAACAGTTTCGATGAAACGGCTCAGAAATTCAAAAAGGGTGTAGAAACCTCTGTCTATCGAATGTTTACCTTTTCGAAGTCTGATGATTCGTTAAAGGTGGAGGGGGTATTGAAGTTTCAAGAGGATGGTGACATAGCCGACCTAAACATGGTCATGCGCCAACTGTTTGATACCACCCCGTTAGATAAAAAAGATAAGCGTCGCCATTATCAGTTAGTTGGAGCCGTTTGGCTGGATAATCCGGGTCGGGATTTTAAGTCGAACATGTTATTTCAGAATCTGCCCGGACAAGGCACTGATGCCGATGGAGCGATGGTGGCTGGTGAAGATAGGTTATCGAGCACGGCCATGGAGTCATTTACGCAATTCGATAATCCAAACTGCTTCAGTTGCCATAACACAAAGCGAGTTACCGAAGACATAACCCACAAGCCTATTGTGGGGCCAAAGCGACTCAATGTCAGCCATGTCATGTCGAAGTTTTTGGCTGATCTGAAATGATGTCGTCGTTCCGTAGTCTGATTTCAGGAGGTACTATGAGCTACTCGAATCTCAACAATGCCCTCACCACAGTGGGCTTCGCTGACGTCAAAAAGATTCTCGAAGATGGGATGGCAGCTTGGGAAAAGGCAAATGGCCCTGCCAACCTATCAGGGCATGGTCCTACATTTTCCTGGAACACCAAGGCTGAACTTCTGGCTGCTGTCGGGCATGGCAAGCGTTTGATTCAGCCGGACGTAATCGGCAACGGCAGGGGAAACCAGGCGAATCTGATTATCGATTTGCGTATTGGCTTTCCCGCGTCAGGTCGAATGCCTCTAGGGGGGCCATTCATTCCCGACGCTAAAATTCAAGTGATCGAAGGTTGGATAAATGCAGGCTGTCCGGATTGAAGAGCGATCAAGCAAATTAGGCCGCATCCCTAACGAGCCTGGGCGTTGTGTCGGATGAGCTGCCTTACAGCGGCATTCACTAACCCATTCCAACGACTGTTAGCGCCGTCTCTGTGGCGGTACAAGCTACCTATTCCTGGATAACCGTTTGATTGGAACTGCAACTTGGCGCAAATTCTGGGCGGCTTTTCGTTGTCGAGACAGCCAATGGATTGGTCGTAATTTCGTTCAACTCATTAGACACAGTGGGACGTTCACTTATTAAGTGAAAGAAACGGGGGGTCGAATGTTCATGAAAATAATGTCTTCTGTTATTGTAGCCATCCTGTTCTCTCATCTGGCTATCTCTGCCTATGGCTTTGATGAAGGCAACTTGGTTTTTGTTATACGAGGTGCCGCGCTCACACCCGGCCCACGGTCCAGCACGATTGAGGTGATATTTGGAAAAGACGTTCCGAGCGAAGAGGCATTGAAGAAGAAGGAGAACTGGCTCATTAGGACAATCAATCTAGAAGACGGAGCCGAGGCCCGTTTCATTCCTGATGAGGTGACTGTGGCGCAGACTCCAAGCGTTGGCAGGCTGCCTTCTCTAATAATTAATAAAACCCTCGATCCAAAGAGGGAGCGAATAACCATCAGGCTTCAATTACCTAATTTCCCTGAATTCACTATAGGAGAACCGAAAAAGACCGGAGCCCGTGCCGCGTTCGCCGCGGCCAAAGGAAAATCCGACGCCGATATTTATTTCAGCGGTACGTCAGTGGGAGCGCGCGGGAGTAAGCCGCTCTATTCCTTTGAGTCAAAGCTGGGATACCTGTTTAGCCTCAATCGCTGGGGATCATTCGGGCCAAGGGCAGAAGTGGATGCCGCGTCAGAGAGCAATATTGACCCGGACAGCATTATGGCCTCCGCCACCTATGAAAAGATATTTGTATTAGGCCGGGCAGAGGGACTGATATTAAAATCCGATGTCGTCGGCCTTGAATTCGACAAGAGCAATCGAAACCGCAACGTCACGACCGAGTTGGATGGAACGCTTGTGCTGCCACCCAAGCGTTTTGGCGAAGGGACCTTTGCGGCATTTGATTTTATGGCGGGGTTTGAAGGCGGTCACAATTACAGGCATAAGCTAAATTCCGAAGGGCTTGGGAATTTTTGGAGGTGGAAGTTTGGAGCTAATGCCTATTTTGTAATGCTGCACCCGCCTAAGTTCAAGCGCATCAATTTCAGCACGGAATACAAAGTTAGGCTGCTGCGGTCGGCAGAGCCTTTTACTGAAACAATCGATGGCAAGGACATTACCACCCTGAGGAAGAAACCGCGACATTATGTTGGTTCAGACCTCGACCTCATGGTCTCTGACGCTATCGGCATCACTTTGAAGTACCGATATGGGTCGCTGCCACCAGCATTCAAATTCGTAAATCACACCCTCTCGGCGGGCATCACCTTCCAGTTAAAACAAGCGAACAAATGAGGAGAAAACCAATGACGGACGGAGAACGCCCTCACCCAAAGAGGGACCATAATCAATAATCTGCCCGCGCGGCGGCGTCAATCCTGGGTGGAAGCGGCAATTCTGATTCAGTGCCGACTGGCGCGACCATTGCGGATTTTGCCAAAGAATATCAGTTCTAATCCATATGATACGATTTATGATACTCCGAGGTGCTGATAAGGGACATCTCAAGTCATTTGGTGTCGCTTCGTGTCGCACTAAACTGTTGAAAGGAAACCTAAATACTGGCGGAGAAGATGAGGGATTTCAAACTGTCACGTCGGAGGTCGCGGGTTCGAGTCCCGTCGGCTCCGCCAACATTTACAGTAGGTTAGGGGTCTTTGCGGTCATTGGATTAGGTCTGAAACGGGCATTGTGCCAGTAGGTGTGCTACCTAGTTCTCCTGCAATCATCTCTACCGTCTGCTTCTTAAGCTCAGGGCTCAAGTGCTATCAGCACTTGAGCCCTCTGTTTTTGTGGCCTGTCATCTTCGAAATCATCAATCGGGGATTCCCTTCATAAACAGGACCGTGGTTGCAAAGTGCCGCAGGTCGTGAATGCGAAGGTTCTCGATCTTCGCGAGCTTGCAGACTCGTCCGACCCTCTTTCCCATATCCCAGGCATGTGGCTTCTTGAAGTCTGGCTGGAACCTGACGTTTGGTTTTGCCGGGAAAAGGTATTCGGACTCTCCGTAGCTCGGCAGGCTCCTACCAGGAAACAAAGGTTTATGTCCGCAGCATCACGGCCCGGGGTACACCGCCAGTGGCCTGCGCTGGTTGACATCGAAAGCCGCGCTCTACATCGCCTTTATTGAGGGGAATTGAAAACGGCCACCGCTTTCGGCCAATCAACCGTCACCTGTAGATAGTGCAGCGCCGACCCGCCGACCGCGCCTTCGGTCGGCTTATCCATAAATTGCGCCATGTAGGTGTGAAACGCGAAATCACTCTGCACAGTAAACCATACCGGCCCGACGGCGTAGCCCCCGATCTTGATCTTCGGCACTTCAATCATTGCGTTCCCGGTCAGCGTCTTAATGCCATCGAATGCGCGCCAGTCCGGATGACGCTTCTTCAACTTTTCAAAGACTGACCTGACCAGGAAACTCGTGGCCCGTTCCGCCGGCCCGCCGTCACCAAGCTTCTCAAGCACATCCTCAGGCAGTACATTCGTCGCGCCGGTATCAAATAGGAAATCCATCACCTCGCCATCAATTTCAACCGGGAGGCGCGCGAAATTCGCCACCCGCTTACCCGATTCGTCCGTCTTAAACCCCAAGCTCACCTCGTGAGCCTTATCGTGGGGTGGCAGGTCGTCCGCATGGAGCCAGAGCAGCCGCTTATTGGGATAATCGAACATCCACACGCGTCCGGCAAACCACTGCTGGCCAAGCATCCCGTCATGCTTCACCATAGCCTTTGATTTCTCGCCCTGCTGCCGGGGAAAGACGAACAGCCGGCCCCCTTCGCTCCCGAGCGGCGGGGGGATAGCCATTGCAGGTTTGAACTGCGGCAAAGCGACAGCGCGGAGCGGCTCGCTCTTACTTGTCGCGCCGGGAAGTCGAATGGGTGATAAGTGAAGTCGTTTGACTACGTCTTCGTATAAGAACAGACCTCCCGCTGAATCCGTAAAGAGCGAGAGGATGACGTTATCCCCCGTAGTCGGTATAGCAATAAAGCGGTGGTCTTCATAGCGGGTAGGTATCAGGACAGGCTTACCGACGCGCGGCCCGGCCTGAGGCATTTCCGGCATGGCGGTTCGCCCAGGTGCAACAGAAGCTGCGACAAAAAGTGTAAGGGCAATCAGAAGTCTCTTCATAACAGACGCCTGTGATCGGAGGCATCTAAACGCGATCTCCGCAAAGGAACGGTTTGCCTATTTCTTATCTTCGCTCTTCCCGACTTTGCCGGTTATCTCTCCGCTGCTCTTGTCGGTGATGGTGATCTGAAACTCTGCCAAACACTTCTCAGGCTGCGCCGACCCCGCATTGGAACTGCTACAGCCGATGAGTAATTTGTACTTGCCGGCTTCCACATCGCGGAAGCTGAATCTGCCGCTGGCGTCAGTTTGTGTCGCCAGCCGCTTCCCACTTGGGGGTTGCTCCAGAATCACTTGTATACCGGACAGCTTCTCGTCACTTGTTTGACTGGATCGCCCGCCCGACTGTTGTGCGGATGCCGAACAGACCAGTAGGATTAGCAAACTACTTAGTGAAAAGAGAAACGTCCGAAACGAGGTCATCATTGTTTAGTCCCTGTAATTAGACTCTTCAAGCTTCTCCACACCAAAGCCTTCAGTATCAATTATGCATGCCGCACATCGCTATTCAAACAATTAGTTGAGGATCGGCAAGGCAGCCGGGGCAACACGCCTAGGGTCTCCGAGTTATTGAATAAAATACAGATCCAAGTCTTGCTCGGTCGATCTTATTCCTGTTTGAAAGATGTCTGCGACACCCGCGCGTCGAGTAGGCTCGCAGCAAAGCCGCAGACATAGCCTTCGATTTGTTGGGGTTGTGCTTGCGGCAGGGTTCTTTGGAAGAGACTCAGGGACCCACCTCCTCTTGCGGTTATTCTATCCCCCATCGAACCTACACCTATAGCCTTTCCTATTGACCTGCGATAGGAAGGCGGGCTATACTCCTTCCTATCGTAGGACGATAGGAAGGCGGGAAGGCGGATGAAAAAGCCAAAGAAGATAGACCTACTACAGGGCACTCTGGAACTCCTCATCCTGCGGATGCTTCAGTCTGATCCTGCGCATGGTTGGGACCTGATGCAGCGAATGCAAATCGTTTCCAAGGAAGCCGTGAGGCTCACGCCGGGGTCGCTTTACCCGGCACTGCACAAGCTGGAAGCGCGCGGGCTGATAGCTTCCGAGTGGGGCGCGTCTGAGAAGAACCGCAAGGCCAAATTCTACAAGATCACAGCCGCGGGGCGGAGGCAACTCGATGCCGAGCGCAAGGCCTGGGAGCGGTTTTCAGGCGCAATTGACTTAATCTTACGTGACGCTTAATGCGAAGGTAACAGTATGCTCATACGACTGAAGGGGCGGCTTCGGGCGCTGCTGCGCAAGAATAAGATGGAGCGTGAACTCGATGAGGAGATGCGCTACCACTTGGAGCGAATGGTCGAGCAGAATCTCGCTCAAGGGATGACACCGAGCAGTGCCCGCCGTGCGGCACTTCGCGACTTCAGCGGCTTCGAGCAGGCGAAAGAGGAGTGCCGCGACGCGCGCGGCGTCCGGGCGGTCGAAGAGCTGTGGCAGGACCTGCGTTTCGGCACGAGAATGCTGCGCAAGCAGCCGGGCTTCACCTTGGTCGCTGTGCTCACGCTCGCCCTCGGCGTCGGTGCCAACACCGTCATCTTCAGCGTGGTCAACACGGTCCTGCTTCGGCCACTACCGTATGAAGCAGCAGACCGTCTCGTCTGGGTCTGGGATAGCAACCCGGCAATCGGCTTTCCTCGATTTCCTTCATCCGGCCCAAACTTCAAGGACTGGCAACAGCAATCCGCGTCGTTTGACTACATGGCAGCTTTCAGCGGCTGGAGCTTCAATCTCACAGGCCACGGTGAGCCGGAGCGACTACAGGGCGCAATGGCAAGCCCCGATTTCTTCCCCATGCTCGGCATCAAGCCTGTGGCGGGACGCACCTTCTTGCCGGAAGAAGAAAGGGCCGGCAGTCACCGCGTCGCGCTCATTAGTTACAGCTTATGGCAAAGGCGCTTCGGCACCGATCCCTCTATCATCAGCAACTCGATCACCCTCAATGGCGAAAGCTACACCGTTGTCGGAATATTACCTGATCGCTTGCGTCTTCCCTATGAAGCTGAAATATGGACGCCGCTCGCACTCGACGTGCTGCGGCCGGGGCGCGGCAGTCACTTTATCAATGTCATCGCTCGTCTTCAGTCTGGGGCGAACATCGAGCGAGCTCAAGTGGAGATGAACGCCATTGCGATCAGGCTGCAACAACAATACCCGGATTCAAACAGCGGCTGGGGCACAGAGCTAGAACCCCTGCAAGAGCGCATTGTTGGAAATGTTAAACCAGTGCTCTGGGTCTTATTTGGTGCGGTCGGATTCGTGCTCTTGATTGCTTGTGCCAACGTCGCCAACCTACAGCTGGCGCGGGCCGCGGCGCGGCAGAAGGAGGTGGCGATTCGCGCGGCGCTCGGCGCTGGCCGCCGCCGCTTACTCCGGCAGTTTCTCACCGAGAGCATCCTGCTCGCCGTGATTGGTGGCGGGCTGGGGTTATTGCTTGCATTTTGGGGCGTGCGCGGACTCGCCGCTTTGAACATTCGCGACCTGCCGCGCACAGAAGAGATTGCCATTGACGGTCGCGTTCTCATATTCACCCTGCTGGCTTCGCTGATGACGGGGATTGCCTTCGGCCTTGCGTCGGCGCTGCAAGGCTCGAAGGTCGATTTGAATGCATCACTCAAAGAAGGATCGCGCGCAGTAAGCTCGAGCCTTCACCATAAAGGCACTCTACGTCTGATGAGCGTTTCAGAAATCGCGCTCGCCATGGTGCTGCTCGTGGGCGCCGGGCTGATGATTAAAAGCCTCTTGCGTCTATCCGAAGTCAAACTGGGATTCGACCCCGAAAACGTGCTGACTATGCATGTTTCGCTTCCGCAATCCGGGTACCCCGAACGCAGCCAGCAAGTAACCTTTTGTCAGGAACTGCTTCAGCGCGTGGAGAGCCTGCCCGGAGTGCAAGCGGCGGGGACAGTCAGCCCCCTGCCTCTGACAGGTGGTGAGTCCGTAGATGAGTTCTTCATCGAAGGATGGCCAAGTCCTGCTCCTAATCAAGGGTTCCACACGAATCTCCACCTTTGTAGCCCTGACTACTTCCGCACGATGAGCATCCCTTTGTTGCGCGGCCGCTGCTTTGATGAGCGCGATACGGCGGGGTCTCAAGCTGTCGTGATCATTAATGAAAGCTTTGCAAGCCGCTTCTGGCCTGATGCAGATGCGCTGGGCAAGCGGATAAGCTCTTCAGGACCGCAAGGCCCCTGGAGCGTCATTGTAGGCGTAGTAGGAGACACAAGGCATCAGCGGCTGGACGCTGAAGCAGGGCTTGAGATGTACCGGCCCTACTCGCAATCGCCCATCCCGTACGTCGCTCTCGTGGTGCGGTCAGAGTCGGACCCGTCGACAATTGCCAGTTCGATAAAAAGCGCGTTATTAGGTCTCGATGGAAGTCTGCCGGTTTACGGCATCAGGCCAATGCCGCAGATCATCTCCCGCGAGCTTGCGCCCAAACGTTTCCAGATGATCTTACTGGGCAGCTTCGCGAGCCTTGCTCTGACCCTTGCGGCCGTCGGCATCTACGGGGTAGTGAGCTATTCGGTCAGCCAGCGCACGCACGAGATAGGAATTCGTATGGCGCTTGGCGCACAGAGGCGCGACGTGCTGAAGCTGGTCATCGGGCAAGGAATGAAACTGGCTTTTGTGGGGGTGACTGTTGGATTGATGGCCACATTCGCCCTGACCCGTTTGATGAAGAGTCTACTGTTCGGCGTCAGTGCGACGGACGCGGCGACGTTCACCGCTATCAGTTTTCTGTTGATGGCGGTGGCGTTGCTGGCCTGCTGCGTGCCCGCGCTACGAGCGACCAGAGTAGATCAAATGGTGGCGCTACGCTGCGAATGAAGACGATTCGTTCGCTTGAGACGAGAAGGGCAATCTTTCTCGCGCGGAGGTGTAGACCTCCCAACGCTGCAAATCTGGAGGAGCGCTGCAACCTGTTCACTCGTATCGCAGAGCGATCATCGGGGCGACCTTCGCTGCCCGCCACGCCGGGAGCGAACAGGCCAGCAGCGCGACCAGCAGCAACATTACCGCGATCACGCCATAGGTCAGCGGGTCTGAAAATCGCACGCCATAGAGCATTTTAAGAGGAAGGACAAAAGCGGATTAAGCTGTCACTTTCTTAGTCCCGCCAGCCCACCGAACATGCCCACTCTTCAATAGCCTTCTGCCTGGCATGCCAGTCTGCCGGCGGCTTTTCATTGGTTTGGGCAATGGCAATCCTGCGTTTTTGTATATCTTCCTCAAGGGGGCCCATGCCGACTGCGGCCCGCCGCTCATCCACGTGCTCAATATCTTCAACCGGCAAGGGGCTCATTTGCCCGTGCCTATCCCAGTCAAATTGGGTGCCGTAGACCTGTGATTTACCCTCGTTGCAGCGGATGCGATCTAACAAGTAGGCCGGCTGCCACAAGGGGACCTCTCCAGCTTTGGCCGCGGCTTCAAGCAGCGGAAGACATCGCCGCTGTAACGTCGGGTTACTGATGTCGTGTTGCAGGATGAGCCAGGCGGCTTCCGCACCATCTTCGCCCACCAAGCTTTTCCTCGGCCAGCCATACTGATCAATGACTTCTGCCAGCCGTTTGCCGTTGCGCTGATGGACTTCGAGCATCCGAGGGTGGTACCCCTCAAAGAGGCTGCCATCCGCTGCAAGCTCCTCACGGACGTGCTGGTCCTTAGAGGACATATTCATTAGTTCCATCCGAAGGTCTTCGTTCATGCTTGCGACCTTAAGGAGTCTGTATATTCTTGCGGAAGCTTAATACCAAATTGTTTGCACAGCCTCGATACGGCGTCTACATATTTCTCCGGCCATTTGTGTATCCAGGGAGTCAGAAATCTGACCATATATTCTGGCGAAATACACCTCACCGTTTGACCATCAATGGAGCCAGTTCCAGTGAGGGAGGCTGGAGGGTACATAATGCCCTCCACCACGTTTCCCCGTTCACCAAAGACGAAGGCGTGAACGTCAATTTCATGGCCTTGATCGTCACTGAGCACAAAATTCCACTTACTGTCTTCCTTAATCTGCCTGTACCCTCGCGCTGCCAATAGCTCGTAAAGCTTTGGCACATCCTTCCATTGGATGGCAATATCGAGATCCTTATGCGGCCTGGTCTGTTCGCCAAGTAAGGCATCGACAGCCCAGCCGCCATCTATCCAAATTATGATGCCTATTTTCTCTAGCCTTGAGCACAACTCAATAACATCAGGGGCAGCCATGATGGGTTCTGATATTTCTTCCATATGAGCTATTATGCTCCGGTAACGATGATTCCTAAAAACTCTCGTGGGGTGACAATCCGGTTGAGATGCGAAAGCCATCGCAGTTTGGGTGAGCGCCAGGTGCTGGCCTTCGGCTCAATCGAAGGATCGCCACATGTGAGCAACTCAACTGGAATACCGTCTTAATGCTTAATATTGGCCGTATTCGCTGATATAATGCGCACTCCTTAAACAACCTGAGTCCAGTGGAGAAACAGGAGGGTTTACCATGAGAGTAAGAATGCTTACCTTCGCCGCTGCGCTCGTCTTAGCGGTCGCCGCCGTAC
This sequence comes from Blastocatellia bacterium, assembly GCA_035275065.1. Classification (NCBI taxonomy): domain Bacteria; kingdom Pseudomonadati; phylum Acidobacteriota; class Blastocatellia; species Blastocatellia bacterium. Next base: position 135,812 of record DATENM010000064.1, on the reverse strand, counting down.
AGTTTGGGCAGACGCGCCAGCAAACGGCCACGCCGTCTGGCTACCTGATGCCGCCGAAAGTCATCGTCGATATTCTCGACGCGCCGCCGACCCCCGGCTTCGTCATCGCGCCGGACCGCCGCACGGTTGCGCTGCTCTACCGCCGCAGCATGCCGACTATCGCCGAACTGGCCCAGCCCATCCACCGCATCGCCGGCATGCGCATCAACCCGAAAACCAACGGTCGCCAGCAGCGCGGCGGCGGCGTCACCGGCATCACTTTGAAATCAGTCGCCGACGGGACCGAAATCAAAGTCACCGTGCCGCCCGACCCGAACATCAGCGGCGTCAGCTTTTCGCCCAATGGCCGGCGGCTCTCGTTCACGAACACAAAAGAGAACGGCATCGAGCTGTGGGTCGCTGACACGGCGACCGGGCGGGCGAAGCTGATCAGCGGGGCGGAGCGTTTGAACGCCACCACCGGCGACCCCTGCGACTGGCTGAAGGATGGCGTGACGCTGCTGTGCCAGTTGGTGCCTGCCGACCGCGGGCCGGCGCCTGTCGAGCCGACCGTGCCGTCCGGCCCTAACGTCCAGGAGACTCACGGCAAGGCCGCCCCCGCCGCGACCTACGAAGACCTGATCAAAACCAACCATGATGAAGAGCTGTTCGAATACTACTTCACCAGCCAGCTTGCGACGATTGACAGTAACACGGGACGCAAGACGCTGATCGGACGCCCGGCGATCTTGGACGACGTCTCGGCGTCACCCGACGGCGAGTACATTCTGGTATCGCGACTCAAACGGCCATTCTCCAGGCTGGTGCCGATGGACGGGTTCCCCAAAGAGGTCGAAATCTGGAGCCGCCGCGGCGAAATCGTCAAGAAGATTGCCGACGTGCCATCGAGCGAAGGCACGCCGGTCAACGGCGTACAGACAGGCCCGCGCGCTTACCGCTGGCGGCCCGACCAGCCCGCGACCCTCCTCTGGGCCGAGGCGCTCGACGAAGGCAACCCGAAGAATCAAGTGCCGTTCCGCGACCGCGTTGTCGCGCTGGCGGCGCCGTTTGCGGACGCGCCCGCTGAAGTCGCGAAGACCGAGTGGCGGTATGGCGGCCTCAGCTACACCGAGAAGGGCCTCGCCTTTCTGAGCGAGACGGACCGCGCGACGCGGCGCGTCCGCACCTGGATTCTCGAAGCCGGCACCCAGCCGCGCAAGCTCTGGGAGCGCCGTCAGCAGGACGCCTACAACAACCCCGGCTCGCCTGTGCGTCGCGACACGGGCGATGGCGGCAGCCGCGGCGGCTTTGGCTTCGCCACAAACACGGGCGCGATCTTGCAGCGCGGCGATTTCATCTACCTGATCGGCCAGGGCGCGTCGCCCGAGGGTGACCGGCCATTTCTCGACCGCCTCGACCTGAAGACGCTCAAGACTGAGCGGCTCTTCCGTGCGGCGGAGAAGACCTACGAGTCGGTGATCGCGCTGCTCGACGACGACGCGAAGACGGTGCTCACCGAGTACGAGACGCCGCGGAACCCGCCGAATTACTTCGTGCGCGATCTCGCGGCGGGGAGTCGGCGCGCCATCACAGACTTCAAAGACCCCGCGCCGCAGCTGGCGGGAGTCACGAAACAATTCGTCACCTACCAGCGCAAGGATGGCGTCAAGCTGTCGGGGACGCTCTACCTGCCGGCGGGCTATAAGCCGGGCGAGCGGCTGCCGATGCTGATGTGGGCCTACCCGCGCGAGTTCACCGATACGGACACCGCAAGCCAGGTCTCGGGCTCGCCCTATCGCTTCACCCGTGTGAGCGGGCCGTCACACTTGCTCTTGCTGACGCAAGGGTACGCGATCTTCGACAACCCGACGATGCCGATTGTCGGGCCGGGCGAAACGGCCAACGACACCTACGTCGAACAGTTGGTGGCGAGCGCCGAAGCCGCGGTCAACAAGGTCGTCGAAATGGGCGTGGCCGACCGCGACCGCATCGGCATTGGCGGCCACAGCTATGGCGCTTTCATGACGGCAAATCTCCTGGCGCGCTCGGACCTGTTCCGCGCCGGCATCGCGCGCAGCGGCGCTTACAACCGCACGCTGACGCCCTTCGGCTTCCAAAGCGAGCAGCGCACCTTTTGGGAAGTGCCGGAGATTTACGCCAAGATGTCGCCGTTCTGGTACGCCAACAAGATTAATGAGCCGATCCTGCTGATTCACGGCGAGGCGGACGATAACTCGGGCACCTTCCCCATCCAGTCCGAGCGGTTCTACATGGCGCTGAAAGGTCATGGAGCGACGGTGCGCTACGTGACCCTGCCTTACGAAGCGCACGGCTACGCGGCGCGCGAATCGGTCCTGCACACGCTGGCCGAGATGGTCAACTGGATGGACAAGTATGTGAAGAACGCCGGGCCAAGAGATCACGCGGCCGCCGCGTCAAAATGAGTGAGGGCTGCTCAGAGACAGGTGAGCAACCGCCAAGACGCCAAGAACACCAAGAGAAAGCCGCTCGGCATTGGCATGGGCTTGGCGCGCTTAGCGTCCTGGCGGTTGCTCCCCCAAGAATGAATAGACCCTGAGCCGATTCCTGCCGTGCTTGCCACGCGCTTCACTCCTGCATTAGTATTGCCATCCTGGCTGACTCCAGTGAGTTAGTCGCTGGGCGATTAAAGAGCGCGAACGACAGCCCTCGCAGCGCAATTTCATCCCTCAACTTTTCTGTATACCGCACGCTTTATGATCTCCGTTGATGAGGCGCTCAGCATCGTCCTCGATCACGTCGAACCGCTCGGCGCGGAATCGGTCGCGCTCGACCAGGCACACCGCCGCATTCTTGCTGAAGCCATCATCGCCGATCTCGACATGCCGCCATTTGACCGCGCCCGCATGGACGGTTACGCCTTGCGCGCAGCAGACGTCGCCCGCCCGCCGGCACGCTTGAAGGTCATCGGCGAAATTGCCGCAGGCGCAAGCTATGGCGGCGAGGTGCAGGCCGGCGAAGCGATTAAAATCTTTACCGGCGCACCGGTGCCCCGCGGCGCTGACGCCGTCCAGAAGGTTGAAGTCACAGAGGCGGCAGGCGGCCACGTCATCATCCACGAAGCGGTCAAAGAAGGGCAGTTCATTACCCGCCGCGCCAGCGAAGTCGCCGCCGGCGAACAGGTGATGGCGAGCGGGCACGCCATTGGCGCAGCCACGCTGGCGGCGCTTGCCAGCTTCGGCTATGCGCGGCTGCGTGTCGGGCGTCGCCCGCGCGTCGCGGTGCTTTCGACGGGCAGCGAATTGATTGACGTCACTCGCAAGCCTACGGGCGCGCAGATTCGCAACTCAAACGCTTATACCATCGCCGCCTATGCCGAGAGCGCCGGCGCGCTGGTCGAAAACCTCGGCACCGTCGAAGACTCGCTGCCGGCAACCTGCGCCGCCTTGTCGCGGGCCGCCGACTCAAGCCAGGTGGTGATTACTTCGGGCGGCGTTTCGATGGGCGATTACGATCTGGTCAAAGCGGCGCTCAAAGAGATGGGCGCAGAGGTCTACTTCGATCAAGTCAGCATTCGCCCCGGCAAGCCGACGGTCTTCGCCCGGCGCGGTGAAACTTACTTTTTCGGGCTGCCCGGCAACCCTGTCTCGACCTCTGTGACGTTTAATGTCTTTGCGCGCCCGGCCATTCGCCGCTTGCAGGGGGCAAGCGAGGCGCTGCTGCCGACCGTCACTGCTCGGCTTGTGCATGCGATCAAGGATGCCTCGAATCGCCGCAGCTATCTGCCGGCCCGCCTCTTCATTCGCGAAGGCGGCGCGCGGGTCGAGTCTTTGAAGTGGGGCGGCTCGTCCGATCTCGTCGCCTTCATGAAGGCTGATGCCCTGATCATCGTTCGCGAAGAGACCCACGCGATCAACGAAGGCGAAATGGTCGAAGCCCTCGCGCTCGGCCCGGACCTGACGTAGCGCAAGCGCGCGCGCTTGCATTACAGGGAACGCATTATGACGCTGACACACATGGACGACGAAGGCCGCGCCCGCATGGTGGACGTTGGCGATAAGCCAGTGACGGCACGCACCGCCACCGCCAGCGGCTTTGTCCGCATGGCCGCGGCCACCGTGCAGGCGATCCGCGACCATCGCACGCCGAAAGGCGATCCGTTAGAAGTCGCCCGGCTCGCAGGCATCATGGCGGCCAAGCGCACGGCTGAACTGATCCCGCTCTGCCATCCGCTGCCGCTCAGCCATGCAGACGTGCAACTTGACCTCAACGGCGACGGCGTCAAGATCACGGCGACGGCCCGCACAGACGGCAAGACCGGCGTCGAGATGGAAGCACTGACCGCCGCCGCCGTCGCCGCGCTGACGCTTTACGATATGTGCAAGGCGGTGGATAAAGCGATGGAAATTACAGACATCCGCCTGGAATCGAAAACCGGCGGGCGTTCGGGCAACTACCAGAGGATGGTGACAAGTGACGAGTGACGAGACGCTGTCACCCCGCTGCCTGGCAAGCCTCGGCACGCGCAGTTTTACTTATCCCTTGTCACCTGTCACCTGTCACTGTTTTTATGAATGGCAATCCGCACATCAAGCCGCTTGAGCAAGTCCTGGCGGCGCGTTATGGCTGGCAGGGCGGCGCGGCGGGGCGCGACTTTCTGCTCGCCGCCATTGAGCGCAAAGCGGCGCGGCTCGGGCTCGATCACCTGGTCTATAGCCGCATGGCGATCACCTCGGCGGGCGAGCAGCAGGCGCTTGCCGAAAGTCTCTGCAACAGTGAGACCCGCTTTTTCCGCGAGCCGCAACAGTTCGCGGCGATTAAACAGCGGATCATTCCTGAGTTGATGGCGGCGCGTCACAAAGAGCGGCGGCTCGATCTCTGGTGTGCTGCCTGCTCGACCGGCGAAGAGGCTTACTCGCTGGCCATCATTGTCAACGAAAGCCTGCCGGCGAGCGAGACCTGGAAGCCGCACTTGATGGCGACCGACCTGCGCGGCGCGGCGATCATCGCCGCCAGCCAGGGCTCTTATCCGCAATCGGCCATTCGCTTGATTGATGCAGACCTGCGCCATCGCTATTTCACGAAGGGCGAGTTGCAGGGGCGCGAGCGGCACTATCTGGTTGAGCCGAACCTGCGCCGGATGATTGCCTTTCGCCGCGCCAACGTCTATGACGCGAAGTTCTGGCAGCACCTTCATCAGCCATTCGACCTGATCATCTGCAATAACCTGTTGCTCTATTTTCACGCGCTGGCGATCCGCCAGACGGTCGAACGCTTCGCCGCGGCGCTCAGGCCCGGCGGCTGGCTGGTGGTGATGAAGAACGAAGCCGGCTACATTCGCCACTCGCGCCTGAAAGCCGTCCGCCAATTGCCGGATGGCTTTTTTATCAGAGCCTGACGCGGGCGGACGGCGGGCGAACCTTGCAGGCGACGGCAGCGTAAGACGAGGTAATCATGCAAAACAGACTTGAGGTCAAAGAGTCGTTCCGATTGCTGGTGTTCGCCTCGCTGCTGACGCTGGCGCTGTGGTTCATCCCGTTTGCCGGCGTGATCACCTGGCCAATCCGAATGTTTGTCACGATGGTGCACGAAGCCGGCCATGCGATTGCCGCGCTGATTACCTCCGGCAGCGTACGGCGGATTGGGCTTGATTGGAACGGCAATGGCGTCACGCAGGTCGCGGGCGGCTGGACGTTGATCGTTGCCAGCGCCGGCTATCTGGCGACGATGCTGTATGGCTCAGGGCTGTTGCTGACGCTCAGGCGTGCGCGCAATGCGCGCCCCGCGGCGATGGCCACGGGGGCGCTGCTTCTGCTGATCACGGTATTGTTCGGCGGCAATCTACTCGCGTGGCTGACGGGGCTGATTTTTGGCGCGGGCGGCTTGCTGATGGCGTGGAAGGCGAAGCCGAAGCTGACGCACTTCGTCATGAGCTTTTTCGCCGTGCAATGTGTGCTAAACGCGCTTTATGATCTGCGGGCGCTGCTGTTTCTTTCGGCTTATGATCCCGGCGTCCACACCGATGCGCGGCTGATGGCGGAAGCGACCAATGGCATCATCCCGGCCATCGCCTGGGCATTTGGCTGGTCGGCGCTTGCCGTCGTGATGCTCGGCGCGACGCTGTTGATCTATTACCGCAGCCTGCGCCAGCGCGCCGAGCTTGCCGCGCCGTTGATACCGAACCTGTTAACCGATCACACGGCTGACGTGGCGCAACCACGCTGGTGAGGCGTTCAGGCAAAAGAACGCGATCATCAGACCGCTTCGCCTTGCCGCATCTTTTCGTGGCGCTGCACCTGAACCATGTAGGCATGCGCTTCCTCGGATTGGAACAACTCGCGTGTTTCAATCTCGTCATCCGTCACCGGCTTTAACGCCAGGTCTATGTACTCGTAACGCCGCAACCGCTTGCGGATGGCTTCACTCATTCCTTGATCGTTCCTCCCCGTTGGATCGAAGGCGGATCATCGCAGATTCCGGCGCAATGATTAACCGCCGCGGGCGCAGGACAGTTTGGAAGGGCTGGGAAGAAAATCGTCAGCAGTCCCGTCTGATGGGTGAACGGACAAGCTGTTCAGGTCCACATCCTCTTCGACAGAGCAACAAGTAGGGAGAAGAAGTCGATGAAACGTTTTCCAATCCTGATCGCCTCTATCGCTATGGGCTGCGCCATGAACGTCTACGCACAAAGCCCGCTCTTTCGCCCGGCCCCTGGCTCGCCGGTGACCGTCGGCGAAGGCTCCGGGCGCGTCGTTCTCGCCGACATCAACCGCGATGGCCGGCTCGACCTGCTGACCCAGCATTTGCAACGTCGAGAAGTGCGGGTATATCTCGGCGACGGGACCGGGCGTTTTGCGGCGGCTGCCGGCAGCCCGATGACGCTCGCCTATTCCCCGGGAGACATCAAACTCGGAGATGTCAACGGCGATGGTCGGCTCGACCTCTGCGTCACGAACAGCGAAGGCGCTGCCGTAGACATCTTTCTCGGCGATGGCAGTGGCAGGTTCAGCCCGGCGCCGGGCTCGCCTTTCGTTGCCCGCGCATCCGCCGATTTCACCGGGCAGAGCTTGCAGCTCGCCGACATTAACGAAGATGGACAACTGGACATCATCACAACCAACAATCGCCAGAACGCCTTCGCGACTCTGATCGGCAACGGGCGTGGCGGTTTCTCGCAAGGGCCGACGGCAACCTTTCCGGCTGGCGAGGGACGCTATGCCTTCGCCTTTGGTGATCTGGATGGTGATGGGCATCTTGATGTTGTCGTCGTGAGCGGCGGGGCCGGCGAGCTTACGGGCCCTGGCCGCATGGTGGTGCTGCGCGGCGACGGCAAAGGCGCGTTCAAGAGCAGCGGAGAAACCGCCTTGCCGCAATCGCCGCGCTACGTGACGCTGGGGGATCTGGATGGTGACGGGCGCACAGACATCGTCATCACTCATGGCGAAAATCTTCTGAGCATCCTGCTGAATCGGAGCGGCGGCAAGTTTGCGCCCGCGCCCGCGTCGCCTTATGACCTGGGTGGTTTAGCGTGGGCCGTCGTGGTTGCCGATGTCAACCGGGATAAGCAGAATGATCTTGTCCTGGCGACCGAGAACAGTGTCACGGTGCTGCTCAACGGCAAAAGCGGACTGACGCCGGCGGCGGGCTCGCCGTTTGCCGCCGGCCCCGGCGCTTATTATCTGGCCGTCGGGGATATCAACCAGGACGGCGAGCCCGACGTGGTCGCTTCCAGCTTTGAAGGCAAAGCGGTCACCGTGCTGTTGCACAGATAAGGCCATCCATGTAGCGCAATCTAACAGATGGCGCTACACCCGATTGAATACCGCTCTAAGGAGGCGGCGTTTGGAAACCCTGTGGCGAGACCTGCGCTACGGCGCGCGAATGTTGCTGAAGAGTCCCGGCTTCACGGCTGTAGCCGTCATCACATTGGCGCTCGGCGTCGGCGCCAACACCATGATTTTCAGCATCATCAATGGCGTTTTGCTCAAGCCTTTGCCGTTTGCGGAACCAGGGCGGCTGGTGATGCTGTGGGAACGCAAGCTTCCCGATGCGACGAGCCGCGGCTTTGAGCAGGAGTTTGTCACGCCTCCGGATTTCGCCGATTGGCAGGCCGAGCAACATAGCTTTTCACACCTCGCGTCCTGGACGGGCGACAGCGAATTCAACCTTGTGACCGCTGAAGGCAGCGAAAAGGTCAGGTGCAGCTACGTCGCCTCGACGCTGTTTGCGACGCTCGGCGTGCAACCGCTCAAAGGCCGCGCCTTGTTGCAGGAAGAAGATCAGAAGCAAGGCAACCGCGTCGCGGTCATCGGCTACGAATTCTGGCGACAGCGTTTCGGCGGGGATGAAAGTGCGCTTGGGCAAACGGTGACGCTCGACACCTATGGGCGGCGCGATTACACGATTGTCGGCGTCATGCCGCCGGGCTTTCAATTTCCAGGCAAGACGGAAATCTGGCTGCCCGCGGGTTGGAACGGCCTGCCGCTGGATCGGCGCGCCGGCCATTGGTTGTCAGTGCTGGCGCGGCTCAAAGCGGGCGTGACGCTGGCGCAAGCGCAACAGGAAATGAACCTGATTCAGGCGCGCATCGAAGAAAAATTTCCGCAGCAGAACGTCGGCTCACAGGTCGTCGTCGTGCCGTTGCTCGAACAGACCGTGGGCCGCAATTTACAAACGGCGTTGTGGGTGTTGTGGGGCGTGATCGCAGCGGTCTTGTTGATTGCGTGCGCCAACGTCGCGAACCTGACGCTGGCGCGCGCCGCCGCGCGGCAAAAAGAGATCGTCATTCGCCTGGCCCTCGGCGCCAGCCGCTGGCGAGTCGTCGGGCAATTGCTCGCGGAGAATCTTCTGGTCGCGCTCGCCGGCGGCGTGCTTGGCTTGTTGCTGGCGTGGAGTGGACTTCGACTGCTGATCGCGACGAGCGCGGATCAAGTTCCGCGCTTGCAAACCGCGCGACTCGACGCCTGGGCGCTCGGCTTTACGTTGGCCGTGTCTTTGTTGACCAGTCTAATCTGCGGCCTTGCGCCGGCGCTCGAAGCGACCCGGCTCGACTTGAACACGGCGCTGAAAGAAGGCGGCAGGTCGGCTACGGCTGCTTCAACCCAGAACCGCCTGCGCCGCGCCTTGATTGTTGCCGAAGTCGCGCTGTCTTTGACGCTGCTGGTGGGCGCGGGGCTGATGATCGGAAGCTTCGTGCGGCTGGTGACGATCAATCGCGGCTTTCAACCCGATCACCTGCTGGTGGCAAGATTAGATTTTTCAATCTCCGGTTTCACCACCTGGATACGACCGACGACGACGCGCCCGCAAGTGACTTTGCGGGAATTGATCGGACGGCTGCGAGCGCGGCCCGGCGTGCAATCGGTCGCCGCCATCAACGCCTTGCCGCGCGACAACACCTCGCCGCGCCAACCCATTCTGTTTGAAAACCGCCAGATGGACGAGCCGGTGCTCACCTACTTCGCGGGCGTCACGCCGGACTACTTTCGCACGCTGGGAGTTCCTTTGCAGCAAGGCCGCGCCTTCACCGAGCGCGATACCTTTGAAGCGCCCGCCGTCGTGATCATCAATGAAAGCTTTGCGCGGCGCTACTACCCGGATGAAAACCCGATAGGCCAACGGCTGGCGATGCAGGGCCGCACGCAGGGGCAACCTGCCGGCCCGAATCCGCAGGCGGCATCGCCGTGGAGCGAGATCGTCGGCGTCGCCGCCGATACTCGACGGCTGAACCTGAACGCCGAAGCCGCGCCGGTCATCTATGTGCCGTACTGGCAATGGCCGATGCAAACGCCGGAGCTGCTGGTGCGGACGGACGACAACGCGTCGGGCATCGCCGATGCGGTACGCGATGAGATCAAGGCGCTGAATAGAAGTTTGCCGGCCCCTGGCATCCAGACGATGAATGAATTGTTATCTGATGTCGTCGCCGAGCCGCGTTTCCACACCATGTTGCTGGCGTCGTTCGGCGGGGTCGCATTATTGCTTTCGGCGGTTGGGATTTACAGCGTGGTTTCCTATGTCGTCACGCAACGCACGCATGAGTTTGGCATTCGCATGGCGCTGGGCGCGCAGCCGCGAGACCTGTTGAAGCTGGTCATCGGCCAGGGCTTGCGCCTGGTCTTGTTGGGCGTCGTGATTGGTTTAGCCGCGGCGCTCGTCCTGAGCCGCTGGCTGCGCAGCCTGTTGTATGGCGTGAGCGCAACCGATGCGCCGACATTTATAGCGATTACGTTATTGCTGATCGGCGTGGCGCTGGTGGCCTGCTACCTGCCGGCGCGGCGGGCCACCCGCGTTGATCCGATGATTGCTTTACGCCGTGAATAAAGCGCCGGCGGCGGGCAATCCGCTCTGGCGCACCGCCAAACGCTCAACCGCTTTCCGCGGTCCCGTTTCAGCCTTCGGGATCAAGCGGCGCGACGACGACCGCCGTGCCGTAGGCCAGGACTTCGGTGACGCCGTTCATAATCTCATTGGCGTCATAGCGCATGCCGATGATGGCGTTAGCGCCGATCTCGCTGGCGTGTTGGATCAGTATCTCGAAGGCTTCGGCGCGGGCAACTTCGCAGAGCTTGGTAAAGGCCGTGATGTTGCCGCCGACAATCGTTTGAAACGTGCCGCCGAGCGTGCCGAAGATTGACCGCGAGCGCACAGTGATGCCGCGTACGACGCCGAGGTTGCGGGCGATCTTGAAGCCGTCGAGCGTGAAGGCCGTCGTCACCATGTGCGGCGACAGCCGGTAGCCTTGCGACACCTGATAGGGGGCGTTGGCGTTGAGGCTCTGCTGAGCCTGTTCAAGATGTTCGAGTCTGTCTTTCATTGTTTCTTTCGCCTTTCATTTCGCCTAGAGATTCCAAGTGCCGCAAAGATAATTCCGGCTCGCGGCAAACGCAAGCGCGAATCACTCTGGGGCAATCGCGGCTGGTTGGACGAATCACCGAGGGGCGGTCTGACCGAGCTCCCTCTGGATTGCGGCGCGTGGGGCCAGCCGCTACAATCTTCATTCAACTTGACCCTTCGAGGAGCAATTGCGTGTCAGAGATTCAGCGCAGAAAATCGGTGGCGGTTAACGTCGGCGGCATTCATGTTGGCGGCCCGCACCCCATCGTCGTGCAGTCCATGACCAACACCGACACGGTGGATGTCGCGGGCACCACCGAGCAGTGTGAGCAGTTGGCGCGCGCCGGCTCGGAACTGGTGCGAGTGACGGTCAATACCAAGCAGGCCGCCGCCGCTGTGCCGCACATCGTCGAGCGCCTCGCCGAGCGCGGCGTTCCGGTGCCGATCATCGGCGACTTTCATTACAATGGCCACATCCTGCTGAAAGCCTACCCCGACTGCGCGCGCGCCCTGGCAAAGTATCGCATCAACCCCGGCAACGTCGGGCCGGGGCAGCACCACGACAAAAACTTTCAGGCGATGATCGAAGTCGCCATCGAAAACCGCAAGCCGGTGCGCATCGGCGTCAACTGGGGCTCGCTCGATCAATCGCTGCTGACCCGTTTGATGGACGAAAACGCCAAACGCGCCAACCCCAAAGACGCTCGCGACGTGATGCGCGAAGCGGTCGTCGTCAGCGCCCTGGAATCCGCCGAGCTGGCCGAGCGCTGCGGCCTGCCGCACGATGCCATCATCCTCAGCGCCAAGGTTTCTGAAGTTCAAGATTTGATCGCCATCTATCGCGACCTGGCAGCGCGTTGCGACTACCCGCTGCACCTGGGACTGACAGAAGCCGGCATGGGCAGCAAAGGGATCGTCGCTTCGACAGCGGCCATGAGCGTGCTGCTGCAACAAGGCATCGGCGACACGATTCGCGTATCGCTGACGCCGCGGCCCAATGGCGACCGGACGGAAGAGGTCATCGTCGCGCAGCAGATTTTGCAGACCATGGGGCTGCGCAGCTTCATGCCGCTGGTGACGGCTTGCCCCGGTTGCGGGCGCACGACCAGCACGTTGTTTCAAGAGATGGCCGAAGACATTCAGACTTACATCCGCGAGCAGATGCCTGTGTGGAAGCAGAACTACGTCGGCGTCGAAGAGATGAAGGTCGCGGTGATGGGCTGTGTGGTCAACGGGCCGGGCGAATCCAAGCACGCCAACATCGGCATCTCGCTGCCGGGCACAGGCGAAGACCCGCGCGCGCCTGTCTATGTGGACGGCGCGAAGTTCATCACGCTGCAAGGCGCCGCCATCGTGCCGGAGTTCATCAAGCTGTTGGATGAATATGTCGAGACGCGCTACCGCAGCCGCGAAGCCGAAGCGCCGCAGTTACAGTTCCAGGTTTGATTCGGCTCTTATCGCAAAGCCGAAGCGGCGACCGTTCGTTTGATTGAACGGTCGCCGCTTTTCTCTTTCCCGTGTCGTCGCGTCGCCGCGTCAGTTCTTCTTTTCCTCTTCAGGGCTCTTGCCGAGGTTCTTGATCCGCTTGATGGCGTCCTGGACGACCTCTTTGACCGCGCCGCTGGGCACGCCGGCGGGCGGGTGAGCCGATAAATCTTCAAGCAGCGGAATCGCGCGCGGGTCGCCGAGCGCCGCCAGCGCCTGCACGGCGTTGAAGGACACTTCGAGCGAGCGGTCTTTCAACGCCGCCGCGACCGCCTGAAAGGCGCGGTCGTTGCCTTTAGCCGAATGCGCCAGCGCTTGAATCGCGGCGACGCGCAGGCTGGTGCGGTTGCCGGGCGCGGCGTACTTCAAGGCAAGGTCAACCGCCCGTGGGTCATTCAGCGCCGCCAGTCCGCTGAGCGCGCCGCCGAGAATCGTGTCCTGCCACGATGGCGTGTTTAAGGCCGCGGACAACACGTCGAAGGCTTGCGGCGCGTGGCTTTCGCCGAGCGCCCGCGCCGCATCGGCAACGGCATAGTAGCTTGGATCACTCTTGATGATGCCGATGAATAGATCGGCCAGCTTCGCATCTTTGAACTGGCCGAGTCCGCGGATGGCTTCGCGGCGGATGCGCGAATCCTTGTCCTTCACCGCTTCGAGCAGCGCCGGTCGCGCCGCTTCATTTTTCAACTCGGCCAGCGCCCGCGTCGCTTCGACGCGCACCGCCCAGAACTGATCTGCCGTCGCCGCCTTGCCGAGCGCGGTGATGACTGCCGGCGTGTTGTGCGACTTCAGCTCGATGGCCGCGCCGACGCGCCCCATAACGTCCGCGTCGTGCAAGAGCTGATAGGCCAGCTCTTCATCCGTGCGGCTGAACTTCACCTGCTTGATTAAGATATTGCCGCGATCAAAATTGACGATCAGCGGCTTCGAATCGGCGCTAAAAGTGAACTCCTTCTCGCGCCCATCTATCCAGACGCGATGGACTTGCTCGCCGCTGGCGGTGGTGATGGCGACATCAACCGGCATGGTGAAGAATTCCGGCGAGTGAAACCACGGGCGCGACTCGTCAGCCTTCTGCGTCTGCTTGACGCTGAGCTTCACCATCTTTGCGGCTTCGTCATACGTTGAGGTGATCTCGAATTCCGGGTGGCCGATCTTGTAGAGCCACTCGTCGAAGAACCATTGCAGGTTCTGGCCGGTGGCTTCTTCGATGGCGACCAGCAGTTGCTGCGTCTCGACGTTCTGGAAAGCGTGCTTCTTGACGTAATGATTGAGCGCCCGCCAGAACAGCTCGTCGCCCAGCACGAAGCGCAGCATGTGAATGACCGCGCCGCCGCGCGGGTACGCATAAACGTCAAACACGGCGTCGGGGTTGGCGTAGCGGTGCGTGACGATGGGGCGGCGGTTGCCCTGCGCCCAGGCCTGAAGATACCCCTGCTGGTTGCCACGCATTTCGTATAGGTAATCCGCCGTTCCGAGATCATGCTCGGTCCAGGAGGCTTCCATAAAGGTCGCGAACGATTCATTGAGCCATATCTCGCCCCAGTCGCGGCAGGTCAGCAAATCGCCGAACCAGGAATGCGCCAGCTCGTGCGCGATCAAGCCATCGCTCGACACGTCAAGGTGGGCGCGCTTGTCATGCACAGAGTTGTCGGTGAGCGTCGTCGCCGTGATGTTCTCCATGCCGCCGCCGAAATCTCGCACCGTCGTCTGGGCATACTTCGGGTAAGGGAAATCAACCCCGAGGCGCCCGGAGAAAAACGACACCATCTGCGCCAGCTTGCCGAACGAGATGCGCGCGTTTTCGACCTGATCGGCGTAGACGTAGGATTCGACCGGAATGCCCTTGAAGGTGTCCTTCACTTCGGCGAACTTGCCGACGATGATCGACACCAGGTAGCTCGAATAGGGCTTGTCCATCTTCCAGTGCCAGGTCTTGGTATGCTCGGCCGGGCCGGCAGTGACGCCGACCAGCACGCCGTTTGAGATCACCTGGAAAGTGTCGTCCACCACGGCGATCAATTCGGTCGTCGCTTTATCGTTGGGATAGTCATAGCAAGGGAACCAGTAATGATTATCTTGCGATTCGCCCTGTGACCAGATTTGCAGAGGCCGCGAAGGGTCGTCCGCGTTCGGCCCGATGAAGTTAAGGCCGCGCTCCGGATTTGCCTTGTATTTGACGACAAGCCGTAGCTCGCTGCCCGCCGGGTAGCTTTTATCGAGCGCGATGTAGAGGTGCTCTTTGTCTTCGTAGCGGAACTTGAGCGCCGCGCCGCTTTCAAGCTTCACCGCATCAATCTGCATATTGCCCGCGTCCAGCTCAATCTCTTTCAGGTCGCTGCGGAATGGGCGCAGGCTGATCGTCGTCTGACCGGAGACCGACTTCGCCGCCCAGTCAAAGCTGACCTCGATGCGGTAATGCTGCACGTCATAGTCGTGGCTGCGCGGCCATTGCACAGGCGGCGCTACAGGCGGCGCACCCTGCGGCGACTGCTGCGCGGCGGTTTGCAGGGCCGGACAGATGAGGATTACCGCGAGCGCCGCGGCGCACAGGGATTGGCGAAGGCGAGAAGGCAGATGAATCATCGGGACTCCAGATCAGGTTAACGGACTCAGCAGCGTGACACAAAGGCGCGGCTCAGGTGTCTTTATTCACCGAGCCGCGCCCACTTGGACCTGGGAGCGCGGGCGTCTGGCCCGCAATCTTTCACATACGCAAGACGGGCGGGCAAGATGCCCGCGCTTCCAGGCTACACCCATCTGAAAACCGCTCTAGGGCTTCTTTTCCGCCGGCTTCTCATGCTCGTGCGGGGCCAGGTAAGGCACTTTCATTTCGGCGGCGGTGCGCAGCTTGCCATAGCGCACTTCGACGGCGAAGGTGTCGGTGTCGTTTTCAGGACGCACGTCAAAGCTCAGGTAGTTGACCGACGGGCCATCCATCGCCGCCGTCATCGGGATCATGATGTCTTTGCCGCCGCCCGACAGCACCAGCTTGTAGTTGTCGTCGGCATCATAGTTGAAGCCCAGTGTGTACGACCCTTTCGGCACCGTGACGCCACCAATGACAACATCGAAGTCGGCGTCGAGCTTGCCGATGCTCTTCCACAGGCGGTTGAAGGTGGTCATGGCGCGCTCGGTCTTGCGCTGGCTGAATCCCTGCTCGTTGTAGTGCAGCGATTTGTAGCTGAGCGTTAACTTGCCGGCGCCTTCGATGCTCAGGGTGTGCGAGAGATTTTTAGCGACCGTGCGCGGGTCGTGCGCCAGCGTCAACTGCGCGGCGAACAACGCGACAATCAGAGAGGCAAAAAGTCTTTTCATTAGCTGTCTCCTCAAAATGGGTTATGTGAGCTGCGGAGTTGCGATTATATCGCTTAGGCGGCCCGCGAATCCAGCCCGGCCAATTGTCTTCACTGCTGCTTGTAGGGGAGGCCGCGGCCTCCCCTACAAGATCGTTCTACTTCAATGACTAATCGCCGTCGGCGGCGAGACCGCTCCGCACAGGCACGTGTCGTTGCGAATGTCGCGGTCAGTGATCGTGCACTGCGTCTTGCCCGGCGGCACTTGCAGCGAGGCATTGCCGTTGGGCGGCGAACCGCCGGCGTTCAGCGTGATCTGCACGCGGCGGTCTGCTGCCGACTGCGTCAGCGTGTAGGTGTTGCCGCGCACGATGACCTGCGCCCGACCCGTGAAGATCGTGCCGTGGCAGCACCAGCGATAATCGCCCGTCGCCGTGTTGAACAACACCGTGTTGTTGCAGCCCTCCGAGTCGTCTTGCAGGCGACCGTCGAAGACGGCCACAGAGAAGCTACATGTCGCGGTGTTGCCCGAGGTGTCGGTCGCCGTGCAGGTAACGGTCGTGGCGCCACGGGCGAAGGTCGAGCCCGAAGGCGGCGTGCAAGCGGTCATCACGCCTGGGCAGTTGTCTGAAGCCGACGGCGGCGGGTAGGTGACTGTGACACTGCCGCCCGGTGTGGGCGAGACGCTAGTGACATTGGCCGGACAGGTGATGGTTGGCGGCTGGGTGTCGTTGACCGTGATGGTAAACGAGCAGCCGGCCATGTTGTTGCTGGCATCCTTGACTGAGCAATTCACCGTCGTCGTGCCCCTGGGGAAAAAGGAGCCCGAGGCCGGCGAGCAGGTCGGCGAGCCGACGCCGGGACAGTTGTCGCTGACGGTCGGCGCCGGGTAGTTGACGACCGCCCCGCACTGGTTCGGGTCGTTCGATTGCGTGATGTTCGCCGGGCAGGTGATCGAAGGCGGTTGCGCGTCGTTGACCGTAACCGTGAAGGAACAATTGGCGGCAGAGTTGCCGCTTGAGTCCGCGCCCATGCAGGTGACGGTCGTTGTGCCTTTGGCGAAAGCCGTGCCCGGCGGCGGCGTGCAACTGACCGTGCAGCCCGAGACACCTTCTGGCCCCCTGCCTTTAACCGGCGCTGCCCCGCCCGTCGAGCACGGGCAATTGTCAGAGATAGACGGCAGCGAGTAATTGACTACTGCCGTGCAGGCGTTCGCGTCGGTAGTCTTAGTCATGTTGCCCGGACAGGTGAGGGTCGGCGGCTGCATGTCGTTGACCGTAACGGTGAAGCTGCAACTGTTTGAGTTTTTCGAAGCGTCACTGACCGAGCAGGTGACGGTCGTCGTGCCTTTCTGGAAAGCTGTGCCCGATGGCGGCGAGCAAGAAGGCGTGCCGACGTTCGGGCAGTTGTCGCTTACGCCCGGCGGGTCATAAGTGGCGACCGCCGTGCAGGCATTCGCGTCGGTGTTCTTGGTGATGTTGCCCGGGCAGGTGATCGATGGTTTCTGCGTATCGTTGACGGTGACGGTGAACGAGCAAGTACTGGTGGTCATCTCGGCGTCGGTTACGGAGCAGTTGACGGTGGTAGTGCCTTTCGGGAAGAAGGAGCCCGAAGCCGGCAAGCAGGTCGGTGTGCCGCATGCGTTCGGCGAGGTCGCCGCAAAGGTCGCTATGGCGCCGCACTGGTTGGCGTCGTTCGATATCTCGATATCTGCCGGGCAGGAAATACAGCTATCGTCAAAGCTACAGATTGTTGAATTGCCCGCCCGGTCGGTGATTCTTATCATCACCCGCATCGGCTGCGACTGATTGATCTTCGTCGCGGTGACGGTGACCGGATCCGTTGTCCCTACGGTAAAAGACGGCCCAGGGGTGTCGGCGTTGTTCGATTGGGTCACGACGATCTCGGCCAGGCCGGAGTCCGTGTCCTGGATCGTGAATTCCACCATTTTTTGCATCCCATTGATCACCCTTTGGGAGCAACTCGGTGGCGTCGTATCCAGTTGCTGGACACGCAAAGCCGCCACCTGCCAGAGCAACGCATCAGGATTACTGCCGGCGGGCGCGGAATTGACCTGCACGGTGGTGGTGCCGACCCCGGACGGGATCGAAATGCTATAGAGGTCGCTGTCCCAGTAGTTCCCGGCAGAGCCATCAAGGGTGTTGAAGAGGGTCGGATTGTTGCTGATGGTGATATTGTCAGGACGGTTTGCGGTGCCGCCGCCCGTCACTATGAGCAACTGCGCGGTTCGGGTGCTGAAGTTAATCCCGTGGCTGAAGGTAACCGGATTCGTCGTTCTCTCATCGCCAGCTACCGGCGCATCTCCGAATGCGTAATCGAGGCCGTCCCAAATCAACACGCGATAAGTCGCGGGGTCGGCAGCGTCGTTATAAGCGACAAGCAGGCTCGCGCCATTAAGCGGCGAGAGGTTGCTGCTGGTGTCGCCGTCGGCAAAGGTGAACGAATGCATGCCGGTGCCGGCGGCGTTGACGATGATCGTGACATCGGCATAGTAGCCGATATTGTTGAACAGGACATTGCTGGCACCGGTTGCCGTCTCTGTACCGATGATCGTGCCGGTGATCGTATTGCCATTAAACTTGATGACTTGATCTTTATATGGCTGCGTCGGAACGGTGCAAGCCCCGCCGTCGTTCGGGCAGGCCGGGTCCTGGCCATTCCAGTAAAGCACCGCAAAGCGGACCGAGCCGCCGACGTTGACAGAGAGATTCGCCGTGCCCGAGCCGAGCGACGCCAGCCCGACACCGGCTTGCACGAGGGTCAACCCCTGCTCCTGAAGATCGATGAATGGAGAGAGGGCGGTCTCGATGCCATACCCCTTGCTGGGGGCGCTGCCGCCTCTTCGCTGAATGCTTCTTTGGGTTGATTCATGGGACCACTCGTTTTGCTGTGCTTTGGCGTGAAAGCGGCTGATCGAGAAGGCCGGCAGCAGCAGCGCGGCGACGGCAATAATCAACAAGAGGATCTTTCGGGTGTGGTTCAAGCTGGGGATTCTCATCATATCTCCTTGGCTCGTTGGTGGCGGATGACTGCTTGAAGGGCACAAGACATCGTACGCTTCAGAAAGGGACGAGCCAGCCTGGAAGTAGGGCCAGCCCTCTGACCGGCACGTTATAGCATGGGAAATCGAGCAAACGCAACGCACCCACAAATATAGCCAGCGGCGGACAATGCCAGGTCGGCAAACCCAGCCGCTCAATCTTCGCCGCCTCATTGACGGGCGCAAAGCGCGTCGCCTACACTTGGAAATGAACAAGCCGGAGCAACGTCAACGCGGGCGGTCGGCTCGCAAGTCTCCCTGACAGTTGGCCCGAAGTGAGGAAATTATGGGAAATCTGGGAATGCCGGAAATCTTGATGATTCTGGTGATCGCATTAATTATTTTCGGCCCGCGCAAGCTGCCTGAGCTGGGCAAGAGCCTCGGCCACGGCCTGGCGCAATTCCGCAAGGCGAGCGACGATTTCAAGCGCCAGTGGGAAGATGAAGTCGAGACCGAAAAGCGCCGCCTCGACGCTGCGCCGACAGTCGAAGCCGCGCGCCACAACGAAGCCGCCGCGGAGGCGAGCGCCGCCGCCGCCAGCTCTGAGCCTGTCACGAGCGCCGCCAGCGCCGAGGCTTACACGCCCGGCGAGACCATCCACGCGCCGGTGCCGACGGTCGAAGCCGCCAGCGTGCCGCGCTCGGAAGCCACTGTCAACGAGACCAAACGCGATTGGATGTAACCCTCAGGAGCCGGGTGACAGGGGCCAGGGGCCGGTGAGGAGGAATGCCCTCTCACTCTCTGCCTGACCCCCGACCCCCGACCCCCGACCCCCACCATGGCTACCACCACAGAGACTTATCAGGATAAGGATGTCGAGCTTGAAGAAGGCGCGATGTCGTTTCTCGAACACCTGGACGAGCTGCGCTCGCGGCTGGTCCGCATTGCGATTTTTGTGATGCTCGCCTTTGTCCTCTGCTGGGTCTTCTCGGACAAGATTTATAACTTCCTGCAAGTGCCTGTGCGCGCCGCGATGATCGAGGCGAACCGCGAACACGGCTTTAATGCGGAGGGCGCGACGGTCGGGCCGCTCGCCGATTACATCGGCAAAG
Organism: Blastocatellia bacterium; assembly: GCA_035275065.1. Lineage (NCBI taxonomy): Bacteria > Pseudomonadati > Acidobacteriota > Blastocatellia > Blastocatellia bacterium. Next base: position 116,124 of record DATENM010000064.1, on the reverse strand, counting down.
AAGTTTCATTCGTCTTCATCGCCGAAACCCGCATCGGCCAGGTCTTGATCCCTACGGGTACGACCATCAAGGTGCGCGTTGAAGAGGGCGACGATGGCGTGCCGAATCTCGTGACCACTGCTCCCTGGGTCATCAACACAGCGACCGTGATCGGCGAAGGCTTCCGCATCCCGCGGCAGTTGTACCTGACCTCGAATATCTATCTCAGCCCGGATAACCGGCTGGTGGTGGCGACCGTGCAGGGCGCGTTTAACCTGTATATCAAAGTGGCTTTCTATGCGGCGATCTTTTTTGCGGTGCCATTCATTCTGATTCAAGTCTGGGGATTTGTCGCGCCGGGCCTCTACCCGCACGAAAAGAAGTACGCCGCGCCGGTCATCTTCATGGCCTCGGTCTTTTTCCTGACCGGCTGCGCCTTTGCCTATTACATCGCTTTCCCGCGCGCCGCCAATTTTCTATTAGGCGTGGCGGCAGGCGGCAACCTGCGCCCGCTGGTGACCGCCGACGATTATTTCGATCTCATCATTACGATCATGCTCGGATTGGGTGTCGTCTTCGAGATTCCGACGGTGACCTTCTTTGCGGCGCGGCTGGGGCTGGTGACGCCGGGCCTGTTGTTGAAAATCTGGCGCTATGCAGTGGTGGCGATCTTTATTCTCGCGGCGGTTTTGTCGCCGACGACCGACGTGCCGAACCTTCTGGTCTTTGCCGCACCGATGCTGCTGCTCTATTTTCTGAGCGTCGGCATCGCCTGGATTTTTCACCGCAAGCGGCGAACCGAAGAAGAATATCAGGCCCTGGAGCGCAAGTAGCGCGCTACGGCGCATTCTAACGAATGAAACGCCACCGAGCAGTGGTAACCGGCAAGACTTGACCGGCGCAACCGGTGGCCCATAAACTATTTAGTCAGGTTACAGGCATCCGCTTATCCGAACAGACTTCAGGAAAGCTTCAACCGTTTGCTGAAAGGAGTAGTGACTATGAAGCGTGAGGCGAACCTCTTCGACCGGATCGTCGGCACCGCATTGATGTTAATGCTGCTGGCGGGGACGATCCCCGCGGCGCTGACGCAGGACAAGGAAGAGAAGAGAAAGCAGAAAGAGCCGACCGCTAAACAGAAGGCCGAGCTCAAGAGCGTCTATAAGAAGTGGCTCGACGAAGACGTGCTCTACATCATCACCGATGACGAGCGCAAAGCCTTCAAGGCGCTCAAGACCGACGAGGAGCGCGACCAGTTCATCGAACAGTTCTGGCTGCGCCGCGACCCGGACCCGGACACGCCCGAAAACGAGTACAAAGATCAGTACTACGAGCGCATCCAGTACGCCAACGAGCACTACACTTCGGGCATCGCCGGCTGGCGCACAGACCGCGGGCGCATCTACGTCACCTTCGGCAAACCGGACGAGATTGAATCGCACCCGTCGGGCGGCACCTACGACCGCCCCTCGTATGAAGGCGGCGGCTCGACTTCGACCTACCCGTTTGAAACCTGGTGGTATCGCTACATCGAAGGCATCGGCTCGGACATCGAGATCGAGTTCGTTGACCCGACCGGATCGGGCGAATATCGCATCGCCCGCAGCCCCGACGAAAAAGACGCGTTGCTCTACGTTCCGGGCGCCGGGTTGACGCTTGCCGAACAACTCGGCATGTCGAATAAGAGCGACCGCATCGGCGGCTATGCCGGGATGGGCGGTCAGAACCGCCAGATCTTCGGCACCCGCGCCAAAGATCAACCCTTCGAGCGCCTGCAACTGCTCTCAGATTTGCAGCGCGCCCCGGCGACGCGCTTCCCCGACCTGCGCGTCAAGGCCGACCTGCCGGAGATCGCTTCCGACATTCTGCCGTTCAGCGTGCGCACGGACTTCTTCCGCCTCGGCAACGAGACGGTCGCCACCTCGTTCACCATTCAGTTCGACCACACCGACCTGGCGTTCAAGAACCAGGGCGGCATCTACTCGGGGCAGATCAACATCTACGCCAAGCTGACAGGGCTGTCGGGGCGCAGCGCCGGGTCGTTTGAAGACACGATCCAGACCGGGCGCTTTGCCGAGGATCAGTTGCCGGTGGCGCAGGCGCAGAAATCGATTTATCAAAAGAACGTCGCGCTGCCGCCGGGCCGTTACAAGATTGACGTCGTGGCGCGCGACATCACCAGCGGCAAGACAGGCATCCTGCACCACTCGTTCGAGGTGCCGCGCTATCAGGAGAAGCAGTTGGCAACCAGCAGCATCATCCTCGCCGCTTCGGTCGAATCGCTCGACAACCGCGCCATCCCTGTCGGCATGTTCATCATCGGGCGCTATAAGGTGAAGCCTTATGTCAGCTCGATCTACAAGCCCGGCATGAATCTGGCGATGTTCCTGCAAGTTTATGACGCCGAGATGGATCAGGCGACCTTGCAGCCGGCGCTCAAGGTCGAATACATCATCTCGAAGGGCGGCCAGGAGATCGTCCACTTCACCGAAGATGGCAAGAGTAAACAAAGCATCGTTGACCTCAAGGGCCAGCAGCTGGTGCTGGCGCGGTCAATCCCCATCGCCGATAAACTGGCCGAGCCCGGCACCTATACGGTGACCGTAAAAGTCACCGATCTGGTGACGAATCGCGTGGTCACGCCGACGGCGCAATTCACCGTCTCCGGCAAGTAATCGGATGAATGTGGCGCAAGCTGTCAGCTTGCGCACGGGCTCGCGCAAGCTGTCAGCTTGCGCCACATGGCCGGGCGGGCGCGCTGCTTGCCCGGCTTTTTTGTCGCCATTTTCTGCGCCCGGCCGTGACGCGGCAAAGGCCTTGAAGTTTGTCTTTGCGTTTATCACGCGCCTTGCTATTATCACACAGCAACTTCGACCGAATCGTTGGGTTAAGTGTAATGAATATCTCATTAGGTAATCTATTTACGGAAGATTTGGCGGTTGATCTGGGCACCGTCCACACGTTTATTTATGGGCGCGGGCGCGGCATGGTGGTTAACGAGCCGTCGCTGGTCGCCATTGATCGCGTCACCAATCAGGTGATCGCCGTCGGCACCGAGGCGCTGGAAATGCTGGGCCGCTCGCCGGAAGATGTCGAGATCGCTTACCCGATGCAGTCGGGCGTCGTCGCCGATTCCGACCTGGCGCAGGAGATGCTCAAGAAGTTCGTGCGCAAGGCGCGCGGCGGGCGGGCGCGTTTTTCGCGGCGCATCATCCAGAGCGTGCCTTCGGGCATCACCTCGGTCGAACGCTTCGCCATCCATCAGGTCGTCGAAGCGGTCGGCGCCAGCCGCGTTTACTTGGTCGAAAAGGGGCTGGCTGCCGCGCTCGGCGCCAAGTTGCCGGTCGCCGAGATGAACGCGTCGATGGTAGTTGACATCGGTGGCGCGACGACTTCGATTGCGGTGATCGCCAAGGCGGGCATCGTCGAATCCGAGACCCTGCGCATCGGCGGCCTCGACATGGATCGCGCCATCGCCAGCCACGTTCGCCAACACCACCACGTGCTGATCGGCGAGCGCACCGCCGAGCGCTTGAAGATGGTTCTGGGGTCGGCGACCGATCCCGTCGAAGACCACAAGAGCGTCGTCAAAGGCCAGAGCCTCAGCGAGGGCGGCCCCGAGGTCATCGAGGTTTCATCCGCCGAAGTCCATCAAGCCATCGAGCCGGTCATCAAGCAGATGGTCGAAGTCGTCCGCAACGTCCTCGAACGCATTCCGCCGGAGGTCGCCGGCGATGTCCACGACACAGGCATGGTGCTGACCGGCGGCCTTGCGTTGCTGGCCGGCCTGGACGAGCGCATCACCCGCGCCACCCGCCTGCACGTCGCCGTCGCCGAAAGCCCGCGCCAGTCGGTGGCGCGTGGCCTGATCGCGCTCTACGACCAGCCGCTGCTGCTGCGCCGCATCTCCCGCAACATCGAGCTGAGCTGACGCCGACCTGCGGTCAGGAAGGCAAAAGGCAAAAGGCAAAAGGTAAAAGGCAAAAGGTCGGCAGGGGATTAAATAGATAGCTTGAGGCTATTGATTATTCCGGCTCCTTCATTTTTGCCTTTTGCCTTTTGCCTTCACTGGGGCTTGCCGACCTTTGGCAGGCTGACGAGGTTTGCCAGCAGCCGATAGGCGCCAGGCACCCCGGCTCGCCACTGACGATTGAGGCTCAAGGTCGTAAAGACGAACCAGCCTTCGCCGGTTCGCGACACCAGCAACGTGCCGCGACTGGCCTCTCCGCCCGGATCAGCGGCCTCAAGCAGCGGCGCGTAATCGGTCGCCCAGGCGCGTGGCACAAAGGCCGCACGCTCCGTCACCCAGCCCTCGAAATCTCCCGCCGCAATCACGTTCGGTTTCGTAAGCAGCGGGTGCGCGCTGTCGAGCAGCTGTACCGGCGCGCGCTCTGCCGTCAGCCGATCTTCAGAGAGCGTCAGCGTGAACGGCGCAAACGGCGCGCGCAATAGATTGAAATCACCCGCCTGCTGTGCGAGGACGACGAGGTTGCCGCCCGCCCGCGCATAACGCAACAGACAATCATTCAGGCCGACCAGCTCGGGCCGCGCCGCGTAGGCGAAATGATCGACGATGATCGTGTCGAGCCGCTTAAGCTCGTCGCAGCCCGACGCCAGGTTTTTGTCAGACGGATTGCCGTGCGCCATGCGGCCCACGCGCTCTGCGGCGATTTCTTCGTACGCGACGCCGAGTTGATCGAGCGCCGATGCAAGCGAGCGGTCGGGGCCGCTCAGGATGCCGACGCGCAACGATTCGGCCACCGCAAAATTGATCGGCTTCACGGCAATCTTCGCCGCGCCGAGCGATTCGGGCGGTGCCGGTTTGTCGCGGCGGAATTCGAGCAGGAGGTCGGGCGCGAGCGGCGGCTTGAGCAGCGGCAGCCGCAGCCGCAGACGGACATTCACCTCTTCGTCTTCGCGGGCGAACGCCACGCGCAGCGGTTCGTAAGCTTCGTCACTCACGGCCAGCGGCACAATCCATAGCGCGCCTGCGAGCGCCCCCGGCGTGCGATTGCGCAAACGCACAGGCAACTCGACCTCGCGCGGCGTCTCCCAGTCCTTGATCAGCGCAAACGGCACGGTGGCAATCTCGACCAGCGGCGCGACATCGAAACGCGCCAGCGCCGCAATCGGGATCGTCACCTGAGCGACGGCGACTTCCGCCGTCACCAACAGGCGATGGCCGAACGGCTCGCCGGGCAGTGCGCCGGGCAGCGTCGTGCCCAGCGGGTAATACTCTTCGTCGAACAGGTGCGCCTCGCGCGGCAGGCTCAGGGGCGCGCCTTTGGTGTCGTAAGTGAACTCGTGTGTCAGCGCGCCGCCGGCCACAACCTGCGTCGGTTCGGTCGTCGCCAGCGTCACATTGGCGCCGGCAAAGCCCAACTGCTCCGGCGCATGAAAAGCGATGGCCAGTGGTTGGCTGCTGCCGTTGTTGAAGGTTGCATGAATCGTCAGCTTCTCTCCGGGAACGACGACCGCGTCGGTGGCGCTGACGTCGAGCGACACGCCGAGCGCCAGCGCCAGCGCGCGTTCCAGCGTCTGTGTGAAGCGGAGGACGCGGAAGAACTCTGCGCCATAACGCTCGCGCTGCGCCGCTTCGTCGCCTTCAACCCGTTTTTCTAACAGCCGCTCGCTCAAGGCGGCGACAAGGCGGTCGCGTTGGCCGATAGATTCGAGCAAAGGCAGATCGCCGACGCGCGGCGGTGCGACCCCTGTGCGCACTTTGTCGGGCAAGGGAAGACCGTTAAGCAGATCGCCCGGCGACGTTGGCGGGTCGTCAGTGGCGAGTGCCAGCTTGTAGGTGCTGGTTAAGCGGTCGGGCGTCAGCCGGTCTTGATGCCCGCCGTAAGAAACGAGCTGTTGATGCGCGATCAATCCAAGCGCGGCGTAAGAGCGCCCACGCGCCCCGTTCATTTCTGCCAGATTCAGGGTGACGCTGGCGTCGTCTTCGCTGCTTCGCCGGAAGAGCCGCCGCGCCTGCCAGACCTCAGAACCGGCTTCGGGAGCCATCTTCGCGTTCGCTGCGGCATCGAAGGCGTCCGTGGCAAGGCGCGCCACCGCCTGTTGCCGGCCATCGGCGGATTGCCCGCCGGCGTTCGTCAGCATTACGTCGGGCCGCGTCAAACGGATGGCGCGCACCAATCGGGCGAGCGCGTTGTCGCGGCCCCAGGCGCGCAGGGTTTCGCTGGCCGATGCGCTCGGCCCGAAATCGGCGAGGTTCAGAAAGAACGCGTCGGCGCCAACGGCGCGTGCCAATTGCAAGGCTTCGCGCGTGCGACGCATGCCGAGCGCGTTGCCGCGGTCAGCGACAAAAGGGCTATCGCCGCCTTCGCCACGCGTCGCGAAGACGATGACGACACGCGCGCCGCGTTGTCGCCGCAAAAAGGCGAGTGCGCCTTCGTCTACGTCGTCGGGGGCGGCGGCGACGAACATCGCCGAGAATGGATTCGCCAGCTCGCGCAATGTCTGGTCGAGCGCCACCAGGCCGCGCTCATCTTCGAGCATCACAACGGCGTCGGGTCGCCGTGAAGCAATGGGTGGAACGCCGGCGGTGAAGGCCGGCGCGTTCGCCCGCAAGAGCGCCGCCATCATCGCCATCAATAGGAGTCGTCGCATATAGGAAGAGTTTGCAGGCGGGCGCGACGAATCTGCAAGGCGGCGCGGCACCCGCCATTCGGGATGATCTGTACAGGCGTCCGAGATATGGGTAGAGTACAGCATCGCGCTCGCCTCTCAGGCGAGCCGGTTGAGCGGCAGTTGGCCACAAGCAGATGCAACGCGACAGCATGTTTCAACGCAGGCAGGGACCCCTCGACCGGCTCTTCTCGGCGGTCGCCGGCGACCCGCGCTTCTACTCACTGGAACACCGCCTGTTCAACACCATCAGCCTGCTCAATGGCATCACCAACATCGGCGGCGCGCTCTTTATCGTGGATCGTCGCAACTACACTTTCTTGTTGTTGCTGACGCTCGGAACCGGCCTGCTGTTCCTGGTCTTCTACTACGTCTCCAGATTTCGTCATCATTATCGCGCGCTCTACTGGCCCTTTGTGTTGTTGATCGCCGCCTTCTTATTTCTTAACGCGCTGCGCAACGCCGGCTCGATGGGCGGCGCCCATTACTATTTCATCCCGGCGCTGGTGATCGCCGTCGTGCTGTCGCGCCGCCGGCTGACGACCGGGCTCGCGATGCTGCTCTTCACGCTGGCCACCGCCGCCCTGCTGCTGATTGAGCGGCGCTATCCCGAATGGGTAGCCGCCCCTGCGAGCCCGAATGAACGGCTGGTTGATATCCTCGTCAGCCTGCTCTTCGTGCAGGTCTTTACAGGCGTGCTGGTCATGCTCCTCGCCAAAAATCTCAACCAGGAGCGCAAAAAGACCGACACTTTGTTGCTGAACATCCTTCCCGAAAGCGTCGCCAGAGAATTGCAGCAAAACGACCGCGTGCAGCCGCTCGATTATGATTGTGCCTCGGTCTTGTTCACAGACTTTGTCGGTTTCACGCAGATTGCCGAAAGCCTGACGCCGCACGAGCTGATCGAAGAACTGGACACCTGCTTTCGTCAATTTGATGAGATCGCCAGCCGTCACCGCCTCGAAAAAATCAAAACCATCGGCGACGCCTACATGGCAGTCGGCGGCATTCCGCAAGCGAACCACACGCACGCGGTTGATTGTGTGCTGGCGGCGCTCGAAATCACCCGCTTCATGGCGAAGCTGCGCGAAACGCGGATGGCGGCTGACGGCGATTACTGGCAACTGCGTCTCGGCATTCATTCGGGGCGGCTGGTGGCGGGCGTCATCGGGCAGCAGAAGTTTGCCTATGACGTCTGGGGCGACACCGTGAACACCGCCAGCCGGTTAGAGTCGTCGGGCGTCGCCGGGCGCGTCAATATTTCGAAAGCGACCTACGAACGGGTGAAAGAGTTCTTTGACTGCGAATACCGCGGCGCGGTTGCGGCAAAGCACAAGGGCGAGATCGAGATGTATTTCGTCAATCGCATCCGGCCTGAGTTATCGCGCGACGAGGCGGGCCAAACCCCTGGCGAAAAATTTTACGCGCTTTATGAACGGATGAAGTCGGGCGAAGCGCCGGCCAAGCGCGAGCCTTCGCGGGCAGAGTAGCGGCGCCCAATCAACCCGGCCTGTCCGCCGCCTGGAATAATCATCACCTGCCCGGCGATATAGATTGTGCAAGGCGCTTCTTCGTTGTAATCTGCTGAAGATTGATGGCAAGGCTGGGAAGCATTCCGAGCTGTCGGGTGATCACCTGCTCAGGAAACACAATGCGAACAGTGATCAACGGATCAGACGTGGTCGAGGTGTTGGCGGAAGGCCCTGCCGCCGTGAAGGCCGAGCGCCTCTCGGCCGAGCCCGCCAGCATCCCGGCTATTGAGATTGTCGAGGGCCGTTACGTCGTGCGCTTTGCGCGCACCCGCGAGGAGATTGACGCGGCGTTGCGGCTGCGGTTCGAGATCTTCAACCTTGAGATGGGCGAGGGGCTTGCCGCCTCGTTCGCGACGGGCCGCGACGTGGACGAGTTCGACGAGTCCTGTCATCACCTCATCGTCATCGATAATGAGAAGCGCCAGGTCGTCGGCACCTATCGTTGTCAGGCCGCCGAGATGGCCGCCGCCAGAGGGTTCTACTCGGCGGGCGAATTCGATCTATCGGGGCTGACGGCAGAGGTGCTGGCGGACGCCGTCGAGCTGGGCCGCGCCTGCGTCGCCCGCTCGCACCGCAACACGCAGGTGCTATTCCTGTTGTGGAGGGGGCTGGCCGCTTACGTCGCCGCCAGCCGCAAGCGTTACCTGTTCGGCTGTTGCTCGCTGACCAGCCAGGACGAGCGCGAGGGCCAGCGCGTTTTCAAAACCGTTCAAGCTGATGGCTGCCTGCATCCGCGGTTGCGCGTGCTGCCGCGCGCCGGGTTTGAGTGCGCGGCGAATGAGGCAGGCGGCGACCCGGCAGCCGAAGTTCATATTCCGAAGCTGTTCAGAATCTATCTCCGGTTTGGCGCGCGGGTCTGTGGCCCGCCGGCGATTGATCGCCTGTTTAAGACGATAGACTTCCTGGTGCTGTTCGACATGGAAGAGATGGGCGAGCCGTGGCGCCATCTCTTTTTCAGAGCATGAAGCGGGAGATTGATGAGTCGTCTGCGCGCGGCAATACGAGGCTTGAGCTTGGGCTTGGTGACCGGTGGGCTATTCGCTGCTCTGATGGTCGGCATGGCGCTATTGTTCGCCTTCCGCAGGTTGCGGCTCAGGTGGCGCGGCTTGATTTTTCGTCGGTGGTCGAAGGCCGCGGCATGGCTGCTCAACGTAAAGATTAAGACCGATGGCGTGCCGCCGCGCCCGCCATTCTTTCTGGTCGCCAATCACCTGAGCTACACAGACATCTTTGTCATCGCTTCGCAGGCGGATTGCCGCTTCGTCGCCCGCCATGACCTTGCCGCGGTGCCGATGGTCGGCTGGCTGTGTCGCGGCGTCGGGACGATCTTCATCGATAGAAGCAAGCGCCGCGACATTGTCCGCGTCGGCGGTCAGGTTGAGAGGGCGCTGGCCGAAGGCAGCGGCGTCGTGATCTTTCCCGAAGGCACCAGTACGGCAGGCGCGACCATCCTGCCTTTTAAGCCCGGCTTGCTGGAATTGGCTTCCAGGGCCAGTTTCGGGGTCTCTTATGCGGCGCTCAGTTACCGCGTGCCGGCGGGCGACGTGCCGGCGCACCTGTCGGTGTGCTGGTGGGGGAAGCGGACTTTTCCCGGCCACCTCTGGGGACTCTTGCAACTGCGCGAAGTCCACGCGACGCTCCGCTTTGGTCGAGAGCCGATCCGCGCCACCGACCGCAAGGCCCTGGCCCGCCAACTGCACGCCGCCGTCCAGCGGGAGTTCATTCCGGTCGTCAACGGAGAGCAAGAATGTACCGCCGCCATCCCATAATCAAAGGCCACATCAGCGCGCGAAGGCAGCGAATTAAGTTGCTGGCGCGGCTCGCGCTTCTGGCGTGCGCGTACGCTCTCTTCTTGCTGTACAGCACGGCTGCGATGGCTGCCGCTGATGTCGCGCGCGATGTGCAGGCGAGCTTGCCTTTTGGGCCGACGATCAATCAGCAGGGAATGTCGAGCGCGGTCTTAATCCTTCTACTGGCGGCTTCGACGCTGATCAGCGAAGACCTGACGTGCATCGGCGCGGGTCTTCTGGTGGCGCAGGGGCGGATCGATTTTCTGGCCGGCGCCTTTGCCTGCTTTTTCGGCATCTTCGTCGGCGACCTCCTGCTGTTTGTCGCTGGCCGCTGGCTGGGCCGGCCCGTGTTGCAGCGCGCGCCGCTGAAATGGTTCATTCGCGCCGAGGAGGTCGAGCGCAGCTCTGCCTGGTTTTCGAGTCGCGGGCTGATGGTGATCTTCGCCAGCCGCTTCGTGCCGGGCGCGCGGCTGCCGACTTATTTTGCCGCCGGCCTGCTCGACACCAGCTTCTGGTGGTTCGCCTTGTATTTTTCGCTCGCCGGCGTGGTCTGGGCACCGTTGCTGGTCGGCCTGTCAAAGGTGCTGGGCGGCGAAGTGATCCGGTCTGCGCTAGTGCAGGGGCAGGGGGCCTTTATTAGAGTGCTGGCAGCGGCGTTGATCGTTTTCATCGCCGCCAAGCTCGTCGTCAGTTTGTCGAGCTACAAGGGGCGGCGCTTGTTGCTTGGCCGGTGGCACCGCCTGCGGCGCTGGGAGTTCTGGCCCGCCTGGGTTTTCTATGTTCCGGTGATCGTCTACGTCGCCTTTCTGGCGTTGAAGCACCGCAGCCTGACGCTCTTTACCGCCGCCAATCCGGGGATCATTGCCGGCGGCTTCGTCGGCGAGTCGAAGATTGACATTCTCAGGCAGCTTTCCGCCTCGGCGGACTTTGTGGCTTGCGCCACATTGATCGAGGCGACGCTTGATGCCGAAGAGCGCATCGCGCGGGGCCGGTCTTTCATGGCCGGGCAAGGGTTGAGCTTTCCCGTCGTGCTGAAGCCCGACGCCGGCCAGCGCGGTTCAGGCGTGGCGGTGGTCAGGACAGAAGCGGAGCTTGCGGCCTATCTCAAGGGCTCAACGGTGGCGACGATCATTCAAGAGTACGTGCCGGGCGTGGAGTTCGGCGTTTTCTATTATCGCTACCCGAATGAAGCGAAAGGGCGCATCTTCTCGATCACTGAAAAACGCTTCCCGGTGGTCACCGGCGATGGCCTCTGCACGCTCGAACGCCTCATCCTGCAAGACCCGCGCGCCGTCTGCATGGCGCGATTCTATCTCGATAAACAGCGCGAGCGTCTGGCCGATAGGCCCGCTGCCGGCGAAGCTGTGCAACTGGTCGAGCTGGGGACGCACTGCCGGGGCGCGATTTTTCTGGACGGCGGCTGGGCGAAGACCGCCGAGCTAGAGCGCGCCGTGGACGAGATCAGTCGTGGCTTCGAGGGATTTTACTTTGGGCGCTTCGACGTGCGCGCGCCATCTGTGGAGCAGTTTATGCAGGGGCATGGCTTCAAAGTCATCGAGCTGAACGGCGTGACCTCGGAAGCGACTCACATCTACGACCCGCGCAACAGTCTCTTTGCCGCATACCGTGTGCTGTTCGAGCAGTGGCGGCTGGCGTTCGAGATCGGCGGCGAAAATCGCCGGCGCGGCGTTCAGCCGACTACGTTGCGCGCGCTGATCGGATTGCTCGCCGAATATAAAGAGAGCGCCCGGCACCATCTGACTTGAGCGAATGCCTGAACCGATGCAACCGCCTGTAGCCCTGTCTGCGAGGTGGCTCGGCCTTCTCGTCGTCGCCTCGTTATGCATACTAGCCTGTTTGACTGAAACATCTGCCGCTCACGGTCTTGCGGCCCATTCCCGCGCCGCCTCTAACGGGTCGCCTGCGGATTTAGCGGCTCAACAGGTTGATGCGCAAACGGCAAAACAGCGCACCGAGCGGCTGGTCAATGAAATTCGGGCCGCGGCTTACCCTGAGCTGCGCGGCACAGACGTTCAAGTGCGGCACTTCAAAAGCGAATCAGATTACTTTCGCGCCCGCTTCGCCTTGCCGCAGTTTTTGACCGGCAGAAAGATGCGCTACCTGATCTTCGCCAATCCCGACGTTTTCACTCGCGAAGCGCCCGATGCCGCGGTGCGCGCCATCATCGCGCACGAGCTGGCGCACGTCCTGTACTACAGTCGGCGAAATCGGCTTGAGCTGCTCGGGCTCGTGCGGCTCGCCGGCAAAGGCTTCACCGCGAGCTTTGAAAGGTGGGCGGATTTACAGGCCATCAAGCGCGGCTATGGCGCGGGCCTCAAAGCCTATCGCCAGTGGCTCTATCGCCACATCCCTGCCCGAAGCCTCGGCGAGAAACAGCGCGATTACTTCTCACCCGAAGAGATCGACGCGATCCTGTCGGCGACGCAAACGCGGCCCGAGCTGCTGGCTTACTGGCTCAAGCACGTCCCGCGCGATCTCAGGGAGATACTCGCGGCGCAAGGGGGAATCGAGAAGCGTTGAACGGCTTCGACAAGAGGATTGCCACAAAGACACAAAGCGGGCACAAAGTTTTTCGTCTTCCTTCGCGACCTTATGCCCGGCGGCTGAACCACATTTTGCCGACCACCGGAATCTCGGCGCGGCGCAGCAGCAGAATAATCACGCTGCTGATGAAGACCGTTACCGCCAGCGCGAACAACAATCCGCCGTCGCCGCGCACGACAATGCCGAGCTTGGTCAGGTGGCTCATGATCGCGCCGCTAGCGGCGGCCAGCGCCAGCAGCGCCCCGAGCGTGACCGTCGAAGGAATGAGCAGCAGAATGACGGCGATCAGCTCAAGGACGCCCGAAGCGATGCGGCCCCACGGCTCGGCGCCGACGGTCGTGAAGATGTATTTCGATTCTTCCGCGCCTGTGAATTTGAAGAACAGGGTTTGAAACAGAATGACCGCCACGGCGATCTGTAACACCCAGCTAATGATGCGTTGCGCTTTCGTCAGAGTCATTGACCGACCTCCTGATTAGAGTTGACGGTTGTATAATCCCCGACGCCGCGCCGGATATTCCCAGGCTCCCCGAAACGACGGAAGCGGCTCATCAACCCCGCGTCATCCTGATTGCCCGTTAAGCGCCAATGGCAGTGAGCGCAGGCGCTGGCCGGTGGCATCGAAGATCGCGTTGCCGACCGCCGGCGCCAGGCCGACAATCGGCGTCTCGCCCGCGCCCGCCGAGGGCAGGTCTTTGCGGTCAACCAGCACCACGTCAATCTTCGGCAGGTCGCTGAAGCGCGGCACGCGGTAACGCGAGAAGCGCGGATTGGTAATCTTACCCTGCTCGAATTCGATGGCCTCGAACAGCGCGCCGCCGATGGCCATCACAATCGCGCCTTCGATCTGGTTCTTCAGATGATCGGGGTTGACGATTGCGCCGCACTCAAAGGCTTCGACGACGCGCACCAGCTTCACCTTGTGTGTCTGCCGATCCACGGCGACTTCGGCGCAGGTGGCGACGTAGCCGCCTTTCTCGAACCCGCAACTGAGGCCGACGCCGTGATCGGGCGAGCCTTTTGCCTTGCCCCAGCCGAAGGCAGTGGCGGCGGCCTGCAAGACGGCGCGCTGGCGCTCGTCTTTGATGTTCTTCAGGCGGAATTCGAGCGGGTCGATCTTCAGGCTGCCGGCCATCTCATCCATGTGTGTCTCGCGGGCAAAGTGATTCGCCGTCGCCGCAAGCCCGCGATAAGACCCCTGGCGCAAGGGCGATTGCGCCGGGTGAAAGGCGATCTTCTGATTCGCAAAGTCGTACTTGTGCTGAATGCCCGACGGGCCGGAGTTGATGTTGTGATACTCCCAGGCGGTCACCGTCCCGTCATGGCGCACGCCGCTGCTGATGTCGATGACGCCCGCGGGGCGGAAGTAAGCCCAGGTGAACTCTTCTTCGCGCGACCATACCAGCTTCACAGGCTTGCCGGCGGCTTTGGCCAGCCGCGCCGCTTCAAGCGCCGCATCGCCCGTGTGCTTGCCGCCATAGCCTGATCCGGTGTCGGGGACGATGACGCGCACGCGCTCTTCGGGAATGCGGAAGGCTTCGGCCAGCTCCGTACGCACGCCGAAGGGCCGCTGCGTTCCTGTCCACACGGTGAGCTTGCCGTCCTGCCACTCAGCGACGGCGGCGCGCGGCTCTAGCGGCGCGTGCGCGATGTAGGCCACCGTGTACGTCTGTTGCAGCCGCTTATCTGCCGCTGCCAATCCGTCGGCTATCGAGCCGCGCACAGTGGCAGAGTTGCCTTCATTGCCTTGCGCCTCGGTCTTGTGAGCTTTCAGGTAATCGAACAACTCGCGGCTCGACGGTTGATCGGCAGATTTCCATTCGGCTTTGATTAGCTTAACCGCCTGCGCGGCCATCGCCGCATCCGTTGCGGCGACGCCGATGAAGTTGCCGTCCTTCACGACGGTAACGCCAGCCAGCGCCTCGGCGGCTTTGCTATCGGCAGAAACCAGCGTGGCATTGAAAGCCGAGGGGCGCACGATTTTGCCGTACAGCATGCCCGGTCGTTTCATGTCGGAAGTGTATTTGTGCTTGCCGGTCACGAAGTCGCGGCCATCAACTTTGTGCGCGGATTGGCCGGCGACCTTCCACTTGTCTGCGGGCGTCGTCGGCACGTCGTCCGAGATTTGCTTCATGAGCTTCTGACCGTGCGCCAACTGGCCATAGCTCAACGACTGTTTTGTTTTGAGGTTCGAGATGTTGCCACCGTCAGCGACGAGCGCGCTACGGTCGGCTTTCATCTGCTCGGCGGCGAGGTCAAGCAACAGCTCGCGTGCCGCCGCCGCCGCCGCGCGGAGCTGCGGGGCCATCGTCGGCGTCGTGCGGCTGCCGAACGTGCCCATGTCATAAGGCGTGAGGTCTGTATCGCCCATCACCAACTTAATCGAAGCCATCGGCACGCGCAGCTCTTCGGCGACCGCCTGCGCAAGCGACGTGCGGATGTCCTGGCCGACTTCGACCTTGCCGGTGAAGACCGTCACCGCGCCGTCTTCGCCGATGTGCAGCCAGCCGCCGATTGCTTTGGGCTGCGAGGCGTTGGGGCCGCGGCGGCCCGATTCGCCCGCCTGGCGCGCGCCGCCCTCTTGACCCAGAGCGCCTTTCAGCGTGAAGACGATGGCCACGCCGCCGCCGAACAGCTTGAAGAATTCGCGGCGGGCGACGTTGAAGCGGTAAGTCGGCGCGGCGAATAATTCGAAGCGTTCCGGCTCGATTGAGATTTCGATGACATCGGGTGATTTAAGCTCGTTGCTCATCTCGCGCCTCCCTTCATCTGCCGCGCGGCCCTGGTGATGGCGGCGACGATGCGCGGGTAGGTGCCGCACCGGCAGACGTTGCCTTCCATAAAGCGGGCAATCTCTTCTTCGCCCGGGCTCTGGTTCTTACCGAGCAAGGCGACGCCCGACATGATCATGCCCGACGTGCAATAGCCGCACTGCAAGGCGTCAAGGTCGAGAAACGCCTGTTGCAGCGGGTGCAGCCGCCCGTTGCTTTCCAGGCCCTCAATGGTGGTGATCGGCTTGCCCGCCGCCGCGCCCACCTGGGTGATACAAGAGCGCGTCGGCACGCCGCCGATCAGCACCGTGCAAGCGCCGCATTGTCCTTCGCCGCAGCCGTACTTGCTGCCGGTCAGGTCGAGGTCGTCACGCAGGACGCTCAACAGACTCCGGTCAGAATCCGCGTTGACCTTGAGCCTCGACCCATTGACGTTTAGCTCTGTGATTTTGGACATGGCTCATCCTTTACATGCTTTCGGGTTTGTTAAAGCATAAAGGATTTTGCCGGCGCAATCCATAGCGCATAAATTCTCGCGAGGGGCTTGCCTCCAAGTTGCGCTGTGCTACTCAATTCGAGTACCCTCATTGCACTTCGACCTGGGAGATAACCGATGAGTCAAGACACACAGGCATTCAGCGTTGGGGAGCTGTTTTCTATCAAAGGCAAAGTTGCGCTGGTCACCGGCGGCTCGCGCGGCATCGGCTTGATGATCGCCCGTGGCTACGTGGAAGCCGGCGCCAAAGTTTATATCTCGTCGCGCAAGAAAGAAGTGTGTGACGCGGTGGCGGCGCAGCTTTCCGAAATCGGCGAATGCAGTTCATTGCCCGCCGATCTTTCAACCACCGAAGGCTGCAAGCATCTGGCCGACGAGCTGGCGGCGCGCGAATCATCGCTGCACATTCTGGTTAACAACGCCGGCGCGGCATGGGGCGCGGCGCTTGACGAGTATCCCGAAGAGGGCTGGGACAAGGTGATGGACACCAACGTCAAAGGCGTCTTCTTTCTCACACAGCATCTGCTGCCGCTGCTCGAACGGGCGGCGCGGCCCGGCGACCCTGCGCGCGTCATCAACATCGGCTCGATTGACGGCATCAAAGTGCCGTTCGTCGAAAACTACGCCTATGGTCCGAGCAAGGCGGCGGTGCATCACCTGACGCGGGTGCTGGCGGTCAAGCTGGGCGAGCGCGGCATCAGCGTCAACGCCATCGCTCCCGGCCCATTCCCAAGCCAGATGACCAGGTGGCTGCTCGAACAGCATCGCAAGGAATTCGAGGCGGCCTGCCCGCTCGGTCGCATCGGCGAGCCGGCCGACATGGCCGGCGCGGCCATCTATCTGGCGTCGCGCGCCGGCGCTTACGTCAATGGCGTCGTCATTCCCGTGGACGGCGGCATCTGCCTGAAATGAGCTTCGGGATTTCCATGTAGCGCAATCTAACAGATTGCGCTACTCCCGATTGCAATCCGCTGTGGTAAGGAAAGCTATGCTGAAAAAGATCGCCGTGGTATGGATCGCCCTGTTGGTGCTGGCTGGCGCGGGCTGCGGCCATTTCAAGTCACACAGAGCCGGTAAGAAGCTGACCATCGCCGTCATCCCCAAAGGCACGACCCATGAGTTCTGGAAGAGCATTCACGCCGGCGCCATCAAAGCGGCGCGCGAGCTATCGGGGCAGGGCACCGAAGTCGAAGTGATCTGGAAGGGACCGCTGCGCGAGGACGACCGCGAGCAGCAGATTCAAGTGGTCGAAGGCTTCATCTCGCAGGGCGTCAACGGGCTGGTGCTGGCGCCGCTCGATAGCCGCGCCCTGGTGCGGCCTGTCGAAGAAGCGCAACGCGCCGGCTTGCCGACGGTGATCATCGATTCGGGGTTACAGTCGAACAACATCGTCAGCTTTGTCGCCACTGATAACCGCAAGGGCGGGCGGCTGGCGGCCGACCGGCTGGGCGAATTGATGGGCGGCCGTGGCAAGGCGCTGCTGCTGCGTTATCAAGAAGGCTCGGCTAGCACCGAAGAGCGCGAGGCCGGCTTTCTCGAAGAGATGAAGGCCAAGTATCCCGGCATCACGCTAATCTCGTCGGATCAATATGCCGGCGCGACGCGCGACACCGCCAAGCGCGCTTCCGAGAATCTGCTCAACCGATTTGGCGACGAGCTGCAAGGCATCTTCACGCCGAACGAGTCGTCAACCGCGGGGATGCTGCTGGCGCTTCAGGACATCAATAAGGCGGGCAAGGTCATGTTCGTCGGCTTCGATTCGAGCGACGCCTTCGTCAATGCCATGAATGCCAAGCAACTGCACGGCATCGTCGTGCAAAACCCGTTTCATATGGGCTATCTCGGCGTCCGCACGATGGTCGAGCAGTTGCAAGGCAAGCCGGTCGAGAAGGTCGTTGACACGGGCGTCGAGATGATCACGCCCGAAAACCTGAACACGGCGCAATCACAGGCTCTGCTCAAGCCGCCGATCAACGATTATCTGAACTGACAGCAGCTATGCCTCTACTTGAGCTGCGCGACATCGCCAAGCGATTCGGGCCGACGGTGGCGCTCGACGGCGTCAGCCTGTCGCTCGATCAAGGCGAAGTGCTGGCATTGATCGGCGAGAACGGTGCCGGCAAGTCAACGCTGATGAATATTCTGTCGGGCGCTTTGCGCAAGGATGCCGGCGAGATGATGCTTGATGGGCAGACTTACGCGCCGGCCTCGCCGGTCGAAGCGCGGGCGCGCGGCATCGCCTTGATTCATCAAGAGCTGTCGTTGTGCCCGCACCTGTCGGTTGCTGAAAACATCTTGCTTGGCGCGGAGCGCGCACGCTTCGGCTGGTTCGATTGGCAAGGCGCGCGGCGGCAAGCGCTCGAAGTTCTCGAATCGTTTCATCACCCTGAGATTCGCCCTGATCGCCTGGCCGCCGAGCTTTCGCCGCCGGCTCGCCAGGTGGTCGAAATCTGCCGCGCCATGGCGGCCCGCGCCCGCATCATCTTGATGGACGAGCCGACCAGCAGCCTGCAACGTGAAGACGTCGAGCGGCTGTTCACGCTAATCAACCGCCTGAAAGCGTCGGGCACGGCGATCATCTACATCTCGCACTTTCTTGAAGAGGTGCGGCTGGTTGCCGACCGCTTCACGGTCTTGCGCGACGGGCGTAGTGTGGCGGCGGGCGAGATGGCCGGCGTCACCAACGACGCCTTGATCGCGCAGATGGTCGGGCGCACGATTGAGCAATTGTTCGCCGAGCGCCATCACCACAAGGCCGGCGAAGTGATTCTCGAAGCCCGCGACCTGAGCGCGCCGCCCGGATTAAAGTCCGCGAGCTTCGAGCTGCGACGCGGTGAAATCTTTGGCATCGCCGGCTTGATGGGATCGGGCCGCAGCGAGTTGGTGCGCGCCCTCTACGGCCTGGATGCGCTCGGCTCAGGCACGTTGGCAATCAAGCAGCAACCCGTAGCCTTGCGCAGCGCGGCGACGGCGCGCTTGCGTCGCGGCCTCGGTTATTTGAGCGAAGACCGCAAGGGTGAAGGGCTGGCGCTGGCCCTGTCGGTCGCCGACAACACGACGATGACGCGCATGCGGGCGTGCGCCCGCCGGTGGGGATGGCTTGACCTGTCGCGCCAGAAGCAACAGGTCGCCGGCTTGATCGCTCAGCTCAAGATCAAAGCGCGAGCGCCGCAGCAGCCGGCGCGCACGCTATCGGGCGGCAATCAGCAGAAGGTCGCCGTCGCTCGCCTCCTGCATCAAGACGCCGAGGTGTTGTTGCTGGACGAGCCGACGCGCGGCATAGACATTGGCAGCAAGGCGCAAATCTATGAGAACATCGCGCGGCTGGCCGACGCCGGCAAAGCGATATTAATGGTCAGCTCTTATCTGCCCGAGCTATTCGGCCTCGCGGATCGGCTGGCGGTGATGAGTCGCGGCAGGCTCTCGGCGGCGCGCCCGATTGATGAATGGACGCCGGAATCGGTCATGAAAATCGCCATCGGCGAAGCTGGCGATAGTTAGTGGCAGGTCTGTAGCGCAAGCTGTTAGCTTGCGCGAGGCAATGCGCAAGCTAACAGCTTGCGCTACATCGATATGACTGCGGAAGCGAAACAGACAACGACGGCGCAAGCCACGGGCTGGTGGCGGCGATGGTTCGCGCGCCTCGGCCCTTTCGTCGGCCTCGCGGTAGTGATCCTCATCTTCGTGGTTTTGATGGATGCGCCGGAACGCTTTCTCTCGCCCTTCAACCTGCGCATTGTGCTGGCGCAGACGGTGATTGTCGCCATCGGCGCTATCGGGATGACGATGCTGATTATCAGCGGCGGCATTGACCTGTCGGTCGGCTCAGTGATCGCGCTCACGGGCGTCGTGACCGCCATCAACCTGAGCGCGGGCCGCGCGCCGCTGCTTGCGGTCGTTGCCGGCGTGGCTGTGGGCGGGTTGATCGGCATTGTCAACGGGCTGGCCATCACGCGATTGAAAGTCGTGCCGTTCATCGCGACGCTCGGCATGCTCGGCATTGCGCGCGGCATGGCGAAATGGCTGGCGGGCCAGCAGACGGTCAACGTGCCCGATACCTGGGTGAATGGCTTGCTGGTAACCTTTCCCGATCCGCCCTGGCTGTTGCTTGCGCCCGGCATTTGGCTGACGGTTGCCCTGGCAGTTGTGGCGGCGGTTGTCTTGCGCAATACAATCTTCGGGCGGCGAGTCTTTGCCATCGGCTCGAACGAAGCGGCGGCGCGCGCCTGCGGCATCGCGACCGATAAGCTGAAAGTCTGGATATACGGGCTCGCCGGCTTGTTATTCGGGCTGGCCGGGGTGATGCAGATGTCGCGCCTGCGTCAAGGCGATCCGACTGTCGCCGCCGGCACCGAGCTGGATGTGATCGCGGCGGTCGTCATCGGCGGCGGCAGCCTGAGCGGCGGCGAAGGCAGCATTCTCGGCTCGATGGTCGGCGCGCTGGTCATGGCTTTCCTGCGCAACGGCTGTCAGCAGATGGGCTGGGCCAATTACGTGCAAGAGATCATCATCGGCATTATCATTGTTATCGCCGTCGCGCTCGACCGCTGGCGATTGTCGCGCGCCGTTGCATAAGAGGGTAGATATGATGCCGAAAGCGAGTCTCCGATCACCCATCAACTATCGCGGGCGGTTGCTGAAATCGCTGGTTTGCGTCGCGCTGCTGGCGAGCGCCGGCGTGGCGGCGCTCTCGCAACCCGGCGGGCGCGACCCGCAAGCGAAGGACGAAGCAAGGCAGCCAGTGGCCACGCCCGCCGGCCGGCACTGGGCTTACATCAAACCCGCTCGCCCGCCGCTCCCTTCTGTCAAAAATACGGCGTGGCCGCGCAATGCCATTGATTACTTCGTTCTGGCGCGGCTCGAACGCGAAGGCTTGCAGCCTGCGCCGGAAGCCACAAAAGAGAGCTTGATTCGCCGCGCCTACCTCGATCTGACGGGGCTGCCGCCTTCGGTCGAAGAGGTCGAAGCGTTCGTCGCCGACCGAAGCCCTGACGCTTATGACAAAGTGATTGACCGGCTGCTGGCGTCGCCACATTATGGCGAGCGATGGGCGCGACCGTGGCTCGATCTGGCGCGCTATGCAGACACCAACGGCTATGAGAAAGACCAGCGGCGCACGATGTGGAAGTATCGCGATTGGGTGATCGATGCGCTGAACCGCGACATGCCGTTCGACCGCTTCACCGTCGAGCAATTGGCCGGTGACATGCTGCCTGACGCCACAGAGGCGCAGCGCATCGCCACCGGATTTCACCGCAACACGCTGCTGAATCAGGAAGGCGGCATTGATCCGGAAGAGGCCCGCTGGGAGACATTGATTGACCGCGTCAACACGACCGCGACCGTCTGGCTCGGCAGCACGCTCGGCTGCGCGCAGTGTCACAATCACAAGTATGACCCGTTCACGCAGAAGGACTATTACCGCTTCCTCGCCTTCTTTGATAACAGCGAATATCAGGTGCAGGGCAGCGGCTCGGAGCGCTCGGTGAAAGAGCCTGCGCTGTTGCTGCCGACCGCCGAGCAAGCGGCGCGGCGCGAGCAGTTATTGAAAGAGATTGCGGCGCTCGAAGCGAAGTTGAAAACGCCGACGCCCGAAAGCGAACGCGAGCAGGCGGACTGGGAGCGCGCCATCGTCAGCGCCGCCGCTGACTGGAAGCCGCTTGAATTGGTCAATGCGTCGTCATCAGCGGGCGCGCAACTCCACGAGCTTGCCGATCATTCGCTGCTCGCGACGGGCGGCAATCCGGGTAGCGAAACTTACACGATCTCCGGCAAGCTCGACCTCACAGGCGTCACCGCCATCCGGCTCGAAGCGCTGCCCGATGCCAGCCTGCCGCGCGGCGGGCCGGGCCGCGACCCTTATGGCATCTTTGCGCTGCACGGCATCGAAGTCGAAGTTTATCCGGCGGCGAATCCCGAGGCCCGGCAACGCGCCCTGATCAGCGAAGCGTTCGCCGATGATGGCGACGTGCGCGGCCTGCTCAAGAGCCCGGCGAGCGGCTGGACGATTGATCAGACGAATGACGAGACACGGCTGCCGCGCCAGGCCGTCTTCGTCTTTAAATCGCCGCTTGCGGTAGCCGAAGACACGCGAATCGAGATTCGCCTGCGTCAGGATAATCAGGTGAATCGCCAGTCGCTCGGCCACTTGCGCCTGTCGGTGACGGCGGCCAGGCCGCCGGAGACGATCACGCGGATCGGCGCGCGGCTGCGCCCGCTATTGCGCATACCGGCAGAGCAGCGGAAAGCCGAGCAACAAGCAGCGCTGCGCGACTATTTCGTCGGCATCGCGCCATCTTTGAAGACGACGCGCCAGCAGTTGAACGAGGCGCAGGCGGCGCTCGGCGCTTTGAAGATTGCGAGCGCCGAAGTGATGCGCGAGCGCGCCTCGTTCGAGCGCCCGGCCACTGATTTTCATGTTCGCGGCGGCTATCTCAACAAAGGTGAGCGCGTCTATGCCGATGTGCCGGCCTTCCTGCCGCCGCTTGCGCCCGACCAGATGCCGAACCGCCTGGGACTGGCGCGCTGGCTCGTAAGCGAAGCCAACCCGCTGGCAGCGCGTGTTGCGGTCAATCGCTTCTGGGAAGTGTTCTTCGGGCGCGGCCTGGTCGAAACCAGCGAAGATTTCGGCAAGCAAGGGCAGTCGCCGACCCACCCGGAGCTGCTCGACTGGCTGGCGCTGCGCTTTATGCACGGCGGCTGGGGCGAGCGTTGGAGCATGAAGTCGCTGCACCGGCTGATTGTAACTTCGGCCACCTATCGGCAATCGTCGCGCGTGCCGCCCGAGTTGCTTGAGCGCGACCCGTACAACAAGCTGCTGGCGCGCGGCCCGCGCTTTCGCATGGAAGCCGAGATGGTGCGCGACGTGATGCTCGCGGCGTCCGGCTTATTGAGCCGCAAGGTCGGCGGGCCGAGCGTCTTCCCGGTTCAGCCCGAAGGCATCTGGAACATTCCTTACAATGCCGACCGCTGGCAAACGAGCGGCGGCGAAGATCGCTACCGTCGCGGCCTCTACACCTTCATCCGCCGCACCTCGCCTTACCCGATGCTGACGGCGTTCGATGCGCCGAGCCGCGAGCAATGCACGGTACGCCGCCCGCGCACCAACACGCCATTGCAGGCACTGACGACGCTCAACGATGAAGCCTTCGTCGAGATGGCGCGGGCGCTGGCAAAGCGAATGAACACGGAGGCGGCAGGCGATCCGGCGGCGCGGCTGGCTTACGGCTTTCGCCTCTGCACGTCGCGCCGCCCGGCGACGCGTGAAGTCGAGCGGCTCGTCGCGCTTTACGAAAAGCAACTGGCGCGTTTCACCGCCGACGCGCAGGCGGCGCGGGCGCTGCTCAAAGACGACGCGACAAAACTCGATGATCGGCACGCTGCCGAGATGGCGACGCTGACGGTCGTCGCGAATGTTTTATTGAACCTCGACGAGACGTTGACGAAAGAGTGATGCAGATGACAGAAAGCGAGCAGCTCAAGACCATTACGCGCCGGCATTTTTTCAAGCAGGCGGGATTCGGCATCGGCACGATGGCGCTGGCCTCGTTGATGAACGACGGCCTGTTTGCCGCGCCGGCTGGCCGCGGCGATGATCCTTTCGCGCCGCGCCCGCCACATTTCCCGGCGAAGGCCAGGCGCGTCATCTACCTGTTTATGGCCGGCGCGCCGTCACAACTCGACCTCTTTGACCACAAGCCGAAGCTCGCCGAGTTGAGCGGCGAAAAGATTCCCGAATCGTTCATCAAGGGCGAGCGTTTCGCCTTCATCAAAGGCGCGCCGCGCCTGCTCGGCTCGCCCTACACGTTCAAGCAGCGCGGCCAGTCGGGTATTGAGCTCTCTGACCTGCTGCCGCACCTTACAGGGGTTGCCGACGAGCTGGCGGTCATTCGCTCGCTGCATACGACGCAGTTCAACCACGCGCCGGCGCAGATCTTCATGAACAGCGGCCATCAGATCGTCGGGCGTCCGAGCATGGGCGCGTGGTTGACGTATGGGCTCGGCAGCGAGAGCCGCGACCTGCCCGGCTTCGTCGTGCTGCTGTCGGGCGTCAGCAACCCCGACGGCGGCAAGAGCTGTTGGGGCAGCGGCTTTCTGCCGACTTACTATCAGGGCGTCGAGTTCCGCCGTCAGGGCGAGCCTGTGCTGTCGGTCTCGAACCCCGCGGGAATGGATGCGGGCGCGCGACGCGAGTCGCTCGACGCGCTGAAGGATTTGAATCAATACCACCTCGACGACGTGCGCGACCCGGAGATTGCCACGCGCATCGCCGCCTACGAGATGGCTTACCGCATGCAGTCGAGCGTGCCTGAGCTGACAGACATCAGCAAAGAGCCGGCGGCCATTCACGCCCTCTACGGCACAGAGCCGGGCAAGGCATCGTTTGCGAATAACTGTCTGCTGGCGCGGCGGCTGATCGAGCGCGGCGTGCGCTTCGTGCAGCTATACCATCGCGGTTGGGATCATCACGGCACAGGGCAGGGCGACGACCTGCTGACTTCGCTGCCGCGCCTTTGTCGCGAGACAGACCGCGCCGCCGCCGCCTTGATTACCGACTTGAAGCAGCGCGGTTTGCTGGAAGACACCCTGATCGTCTGGGGCGGCGAGTTCGGGCGCACGCCGATGAACGAAGAGCGCGCCGGGTCGAAGTTCCTGGGCCGCGATCACCACCCGCGCGCCTTCTCGGCCTGGCTTGCCGGCGCCGGCGTCAAGCGCGGCGCGACCGTCGGGCAGACTGACGAGTTCGGCTATAACATCGTCGAAGACCCTGTGGATGTACACGACTTGCACGCCACGGTGCTGCACCTGATGGGGATCGATCATACAAAACTGACTTATTCGTTTCAGGGGCGCGAATTCCGTCTGACCGATGTGAGCGGCAACGTCGTTCGCAAAGCTCTAGCTTAGAGCGGTATGCAATCGGGAGTAGCGCAATCTGATAGATTGCGCCGTGACTAGCGCAATCTATCAGATTGCGCTACACGGCAAACCGATTCGGAAACCGCTCTGGCGTGAATCTATTTCGGAGGATAACTGATGGCGTCATCTTTGTTGAATCAACCTCAGCGTGTATCGCGCCGTTCATTTCTTTCCGGCGTCGGCGCAACAATGGCAGCGGCCAGCGTGGCGCGGACGTTCCCCGCGATCATCACGACCAAAACAGCGAGTGACGCCCCGGTTATTCTCGGCAGCGGCGCGCACCGCTACGAGTGGGTGAAGGATTGGGCGAAGCTGCCCGAGGGCGTTCGCTTCGGCAACACCCACGGCGCGGTAGTGATCGATTCGCAGCGGCGCGTGCTGATGAACACCGACAGCGACAACGCCGTGATGATCTTTGACTCGGATGGCCGCTTCATCAAAGGCTGGGGCAAAGAGTGGCGCAACGGCACGCATGGCATGGCGCTGAACCGCGAAGGCAAGACGGAGTACCTCTACCTGACGCACTTCAATCGCCACGAGTTTGCCAAGTGCACGCCCGACGGCGAAGTCGTCTGGGTGAAAGGCTACCCGCAGGAATCGGGCGTTTATCAGAAGGCCGACGAGTTCAAGCCGACCGGCATCGCCTTTGCGCCTGGCGGTGATTTCTATGTGACCGACGGCTATGGCAAGTCTTACGTGCACCAATACAACGCCAGGGGCGAATACATTCGCTCGTGGGGCGGCGAAGGCAACGGCGTCGGGCAGTTGAAACAGCCGCACGGCATCTGGGTAGACACGCGCTACCCACGGACGCGCGTGCTGGTTGCTGACCGCGCCAATCACCGTTTGCAATTCTTTACGCCCGATGGCAAGCCCGATGGGATGGTGACGGAAGACCTGCGCCTGCCGAGCAACTTTCATCAGCGCGGCATGGATATAGTCGTCGCCGATCTACAGGGGCGCGTGACGATTCTCGGCAGGGATAACAAAGTGATTACGCATCTTGGAGACAACGAAGACCCGAAGCTGCGCGGCCAGAATCCTGTGCCGGCCGAGCAATGGAAAGACGGCCAGTTCATCTCGCCGCATTGCCCGCGCTGGGATGCGGAAGGCAATCTCTATGTCGCCGAATGGCTGTCGAGCGGGCGCATCACCAAGCTCAAGCGCCTCAAGTAAACAGAGCGGCCATTCAATCAGTGACCTATTGCAACAACGGCAAGGCGCGATAGTTCGAGGCGATGAAGAGGCTGCCTTCAGTCGTCCCTTGCGGTGCCAGCCGGCGCAATCGCTCGTACAATTCATTGCTCGATGAATCGCCCGCCAGTCGTTGCTGAAAGGCTTCTGTAACGCTGGTCACTTGCGCTGCCGTCTCGTGAACAAATTCGAGGCGGAAGTGGCGAATGCCCGCCCGCAGCCATTGATCGAGATGACGGCTGGCCTCCTGCGCCTCCGCGCCAAAGACCGTATTGCGACAGCCGACATCGGCGGTCACCGGATGCGCCCGGCCATTCACATCGCGCAATGCAACCCGGTGTTTCTCGCATGGCTGGCCGCAGTCCTTATAGCTCGTGCCTTCAGAAAGAAAACGACAGAAGACGCAATGCTCGGTGTAAAACACCGGCAGATGATGATAAGCCACCGCTTCGATGCGCTGTGGGCCGACCTGTCGCGCCAGCTCGGCAATCTGCGCCGCATTCAAGTCATGTGTCGGCGTCAGCCGCGCGAGTCCCATCCGCAAGAACAGATCAGCCGACAGGCCGTTTGCGGCGTTCAAACTGAAATCGCCGATCAGCGGCTGTTGGGTTTGCTCCTGCAAGGCGGTGAGCAAACCGGCAGGGCGCACGACGATGGCGCAATCGAGCTTGAGCAGAAAATCGATGATGCGCGCTTCACCCGGCTTCAGCACGCGCGGACCGGCGACACGCGCGGTCAACCCGGCGGCCTGCACACGCTCGACCGCCGGGCGCAAGCCATAGAGGTCGAGATAATCGAGCGTAATGCTCGCGGGCCGCAGCCCCATCGCCGCATCGAGCTGATCGGGCGTGCGCACGAGCAGGTGCAACTGCGGCTCTCCAGTTTCGGCAGACCCCGGCTCTTGAATCGCATTTGCCAGGGCCGCATCAAGCGTGGCGATGGGATCGTTGATGGTCATGGATGGCGACTGGCTCTGCCGCTCAACCAACATCTCGACGGCGCGGCGGCGCAAATCATTGAGCAGCGAGCTAGGGGCGAACGGGCGGCCTTGCAGATCGGCTTGCAGATCAACCAGCTTGTACGGCGTGTTGCCGAGCCGCCCAAGTTGCTCGCGCAGCGATTCAACCGTGAGCGCGCGATTCTGCGCCGCCGATAGCGGCTCGTCCGATTCGACACGCGTAGTGACGCCGGGCCGCTCGGCGAGAACAAATTCGACCGCGAGCGGCTCGCCTTCGTGGGCGATGACGCGCACCCGCACCGGCTGACGATGTACCGGCGCGGCGGCTTGCGTAAATGGGCGGGCTGCTTTGTCGAGATCGGGATCATCCGTGCGCCACAGGAGATCGCCCTGGCGGATGCGCGCAAAGTTGATCGCGCCTTTGCCGAACTCAAGCTGCCACTGACCGCTCGGCGTCCGCGTCAAGCTGTAAAGGCGGCCGCCTTCTTCGCGTTCTTCGGGACTGCGCCAACTGGCGGCGTCAAAGACCAGGCCGTCGCCAGCCTTGAGCGGCGCGGCCTGGCTCGCCGGCTCTGCCGTGATGATAACGCCGTCGTTCAAGACCCGCGTCACGCGGCCCATCAGCACGCCGCGATGGCGCGGTGAGCGCCCGCTGACCACCGTTTGATGATTCGTCCCCGTGATGAAGTAAGGTCCCAGACCGCGCGAGTAGACCTGCTCAAGCTGCAACTCTTCCTTCTGACTGATGCTCAATGGCAGCTCGGCCCATGCCTCATCAACTGCCCGACGATAAGCCTGTGTGGTCAGGGCTACATAATCCGCATCTTTGTAGCGGCCTTCGATCTTCAAAGCCGAAACGCCCAGGCGGACAATCTCCGGCATCTGGCGTAGCGCGTAAAGGTCGCCGGGCGAGAGCAAGTAACGCGCATCGGCTAGCGGGCGCAGCTGGTCATCAACCAGCATCTCGTAGGGCAGGCGGCAGGCTTGCGCGCATTGGCCACGGTTGGCGCTGCGCCCGCCCCAGGCTTCTGACGAGAAGCACTGGCCGGAATACGAAACGCACAGCGCGCCGTGAACGAACATTTCTAATTCGCACGCCGTCGCGGCGCGGATGGCGCGAATCTCTTCAAGCGCCAGCTCGCGCGCCAACACAATACGCCGAATGCCCAACTGTTCGGCCAGCCGCACGCCTTCGGCGCTGGTGATGCTCATCTGCGTGCTGCCGTGGACTTCGAGGTCGGGCGCGATTTGCTGCGCCAGCCGGGCGATGCCAACGTCTTGCACAATGATGGCGTCGGCGTCGGCTTCGGCAATTGCCGCGAGCGTCTGCGCCGCGTCTCGCAATTCGTGATTGAAGACCAGCGTGTTAAAGGTGACGTAGCCTTTGACGCCGCGCCGGTGCAAGGCGCGCATCACCTCAGCCAGCTCCGCGAGCGCGAAGCCGACCTTGGCGCGCGCCGAGAAGTGCTTGAGGCCGAAGTAAACGGCATCAGCCCCGGCTTCGATGGCCGCCTGCATCTGTGGCCAGTAACCGGCAGGGCTCATGACTTCGGGCTTGTGCGGGCGCATGCTCATAAAGGAATAGTCTAGCAAACTTGCCCCGACAAGCGGCAGGGAATTAAACACAGAGACACGGAGGCACAGAGGCACAGAGTCCTCTCCGTGCTTCCTCCGTGTCTCTGTGTCTCCGTGTTTTTATGGCACGACCGGCTCAATGCGGAAGCGATAGCGGTAGGGCCCGGCGGGCAAGCGATACTCAGGGTGCTGGAGCGCGCCCCAACTGTTGTCGCCGCCGACGCCCATCTGCCGGTCATCGAGATTCACGGTGATGTCTTCCGCCGCCACAATCTCGCTGGGGTGCTTGCGCCGCTCAAGCTCTTCCATGTGAAACGGCCAGGCGCTCACCGACAGCAGGGGCATGCCCGTAGCCTTCAACCCGAAGCCATTGCGATTGGTCAGTGTAATCCAGCGCACATCAGTGCGGTTGCCGCTTTCCTGCGGCTCGATGTAGGGAAAGAAGAGGTTTTCGACCTGTTCGGAATACTGCCCGACGGCGGCGGCGGTGTTGCGATCCCAGTAATTCTCCTGCGGCCCGCGCCCGAACCAGGTGACGGTGCGGAACTCGCCCGGCACGCGCATCTGCATGCCGAAGCGCGGCAGGTCGGGCAACTGGCCGCCGGGGGTGATCTCCTGCTCGATCTCGATTTCGCCGCTGCCATAAAAAGTGTAGACGTTGCGCACCGTCGAAGCGCCGGCAGGCAGCGTGGCGGCGGCGATAACTCTGACTACCTGCGGGCTGACCTGCTCGGCGGTGACCTCTTTGACTGTGCGGTTCGCGGCGGCGTCGCGCCAGATGCCCTGACGTTTAGGCATGTCATTGCCGCGGTCATTATCGGTCGGCGGTCGCCAGAAGTTCGGCGCCAGCGGCGCGGCGATCAGTTGCTTGCCCTTCACTTCGTATGATTCGAGCGCGCCGCTCTGCCTGCCGACGCGCGCTTTGAACTGCGTGCTGGCGACGGTGTACCCGTCTGCTGAATCGCTAATCCTCAACGGCGGCATCGCTAAAACGTCATGGGCTCGCGCCGGGATCGTTTGATAAGGCATCGCCAGTTGATCCCACGCGACGACATGACCTCTAGCCGCCCACGGCGCATCCGCCGCCAGCCGGAATGTCACTTTCAAAAAATACTCCGCGCCCGGGGCAGTCTTCACGGGTTTAATCGCAAGCTGAATCTCTTGCGACTGGCCGGCGGCGATATTGAGTGTGGGCAGGTTGCCGCGCTCGATCACCCTGCCGCTCTCTTCCAATTCCCACGCGCCGCGAATGTTCGACAGGTCATTAAACAGATACTTGTTGCGGACGCGCACGCGGCCCGCCGCCAGATCAACCGGCTCGGCCTTGATGTACTGGTAAACCTTCTTGACCTCCGCGAGCCCGGGGTGCGGCGTGCGGTCGGGCAAGACCAATCCGTTCGTGCAGAAGTTGTCGTCGTTCGGGAAATCGCCGAAGTCGCCACCATAGGCCCAGAACTCTTTGCCATTGGTGCCGCGCTTGCGGATGCCTTGATCCACCCAGTCCCAGATGAAGCCGCCGTGCATCCATCGATGCGACTCAATCACATCCCAGTACTCTTGAAAGTTGCCCGTGCTGTTGCCCATCGCGTGCGCGTACTCGACAAGGAACATCGGGCGACCACGCCCATGCTTCTCCCAGTAAGGCTGCATCTCTTTGGGCGGCGTGTACATCGGGCAGAGAAAATCACTGTGCCGGCTGTCGCCCGGCTCATAGCTGATGAGCAATTCAGGGTGCGCCGTCTTGACCCAGTTGCGCGCCGCTTCAAAGTTGCGACCGACGCCGGCTTCGTTACCGAGCGAGAAGATGAAGATCGAGGGGTGATTCTTGTCGCGCTCGATGGTGCGGCGCACGCGGTCAACGATGGCTTCGGTGTAATCTTCGCCGGTCGAGATGCGCTGCGCTTCGTTCGCGCCATAGCCGTGCGATTCGATATTCGCTTCGTCCAACACGTAAAGCCCGTAGCGGTCGCAGAGCGCATACCATTCCGCCACGTTCGGGTAGTGGCAGGTGCGCACGGCATTAATGTTGCTCTGCTTCATCAGCTTGATATCTTGAATCATGCGCTCGGCCGTGACGACTTGACCGAGGTCGGGGTCGAACTCGTGACGGTTGACGCCCTTAATGATTAGCGGGCGGCCGTTGAAGAGCAACTGACCGTCCTTGATCTCCGACGAGCGGAAGCCGATGGAGAAGGGAATGGACTCGATCACCTTGCCGCGATCATCTTTCAAAGTCAGCAGCAAGCGATAAAGGTTCGGCGTTTCCGCCGACCACTTCTTCGGGTTCTTGACCGCCTGCGCGATGTCTAGCGACGCTTCACCTTGCGCTGCGAGATTGGCTTTCGTCACCACCGGCGCGAAGACGCTGTTCTGTTTGTCGTCGAGCAAGCGGGTCTCGACCGACACCACGCGATTGTCGTTTGTGACATTCCTTACTTTCAGATTCAGGTTGAGCGTGGCGTCGCGATACGCCGGGTCGAGCGCCGTCTGCGCGTAGAAGTCGCGAAGGTAGAGCGGCGCGCGCGACACCAGCTCGACGTTGCGAAAGATGCCGCTCATGCGCCAGAAATCCTGATCTTCCAGATAGCTGCCATCGCACCAGCGGTAGACTTCGACGGCAAGCAGGTTCTCGCCGGCGTTCAAATATCGCGTGACGTTGAACTCGGCGGGCAGCCGCGAATCCTGGCTGTAGCCGACCAGCTTACCATTGACCCAGACATAAAACGCCGAGTTGACGCCATTGAAGATGAGGAAGACCTGGCGGCCCTGCCAGTCCGCAGGGACCGTGAAAGTGCGGCGGTACGAGCCTACGGGATTGCGCTCTTTGTAGGCGGTGTACCGCGTCGGCGGCTCGCTGGTCACGCGCGGCGCGTCGCGCTTGAAAGGGTAAGTGATGTTCGTGTAGATGGGCGTGCCGTAGCCTTCCATCTCCCAGTTCGACGGCACGCGAATCTCTTTCCACGAGCTGACATCGTAATCCACTTCATAAAAACGCGAGGGCCGCTCCGACGGCTGCTTGACCCAATGAAACTTCCACTGGCCGTTGAGCGATTGCACGAAGGGCGAGCCTCCGGCGTCGGCGGCAAGCGCCGCGCGCTCGCTCGGATAAGGCACGAGCGTCGCGTGCGGCAGCTCTTTGTTGATGCCAAAGACGCGCGGGTTTTCCCAATCAGGCGGCGGGTTGTCCGTCTGAGCAAACAGCGGTGACGAAGCGAGCGTGCAGGCGAGAAGGAAAAGAACGAAGAGAACGAATCGCGTCATGAATGGGCTCCCGATTTGATGTTCGCGCGAGCGGACGCTCGCCAGGGGTAGTTATTGCAATTCGATTGGTGAGTGTCAACCGGCAACAAGGAGAAGCGCCCGGCTGATTCGTGACGCTTCGCCTAACCCATCTTGCCTTTGCAGGGAGAGCGCCGTTATCCTCACCTACGAAAGAAGACCGCTGCTTTTAAGCGGCGGATGATTTCACATCGCGCGAAGCGCGATGATGCTCGCCAGTCGAATTGCCGAAACTGGCCCATGTCTCAGGAGGATTATCGATGATGAAATGCAAACCGCTGTCGCGCATCCTTGTCGCGTTGTTATTGGCGATCAGTAATCTCCCGCTCACGGCGACTGCCGCGTGGACACAGCCGGGGCAGCAGGAAGGCGCAAAGGCCGGCGGTGATTCGCCGAATCCTACGGACTTTGCGGCGCGCCTGGCCGCCATCGAAAAGGCGGTCGAAGAGAAGCGCCAGAGCGCGAATGTGCCCGGCCTGTCGCTCGCCATCATCAAAGATGACCGGGTAGTTTTCGTGAAGGGCTTCGGCCTGAAAGACGTCGAGCGCAACCAGCCGGTGACTCCCGATACGCTATTCGCCATCGGCTCAGCGACAAAAGCCTTCACGGCGATGGCCGCCGAGATGAGCGCCGATGACGGTAAGCTCGCGCTCGATGATTCGCCAAAAAAATACCTCACTTATTTCAAGCTCAAAGACCCTGAGGCTGACGCCAACGTGACGCTGCGCGATCTGCTCTGTCATCGCGTCGGGCTGATGCATCACAACGATGTCGCCTGGGGAGTCGGCACGCTCAACCGCGAAGAGGTCATCCGCGTCGCCGGGCAGGCGAAACCGGTCGCCAAGCTCAGAGAAAAATTTCAGTACAACAACATCATGTACAGCGCCGCCGGCGAAGCCGTCGCCAGTGCCAATCATTCGACCTGGGAAGCGGTCATCGCCAGCCGCATCCTCAAGCCGCTCGGCATGAGCAGCACCAACACGTCCGTTCAGGAGATGCAGGGCGCGGCGGATTTCTCGAAAGGGTATCGGCGCGACGGGATTGCGCGCCAGGTCAAACAAGTGCCGATGCGCGACCTCAAACAGATTGCCCCGGCGGGCGCGATCAACTCGAACGCCAGGGACATGGCGCAATGGGTCAGGCTGATGCTGGGCGGCGGCGCCTTCGAAGGCAAGCGCCTGGTATCGGAAAAAGGTTTCGCCGAACTGGTCGCGCCGCAGATGAAGATTGCCGACAAGGTGGCTTATGGCTTCGGCTGGGTGCTGATGGAATGGCAAGGCCATCCGACCGTGTGGCACAACGGCGGCATTGATGGCTTTCATTCGCTGGTCGAAATGATGCCGGGTGAGAAGCTCGGCTTCGTCTTGCTCTCTAACATCGATGACTCGCCTCTTGAAAGCGATTTCCGCCGGATCATCTGGTCGAATCTGGTCGGCAGCCCGCAAAAGCCGGTCGCAGCGACTGCGCCGGCTGCGCCAGTCGCCGCGACCTCTTCTAGCGCGACCCTCAAAGAGCTGATCGGCAAGTTCGAAGGGCCTGGCGGCACGCCAATCGAAATTGCCGAAAAGGATGGCCATCTCGTTCTCCTCGTCCCTGGCCAGCCAGCCTATCCGCTGACCGAGAAAGAAAAAGACGTGCTGGCGATTGCCGACCTCCCTGATACCCACCGCCTGCTGGTTAAGCGCGATGCCGCAGGCCACCCGGCGGCCATTGTCATCAAACAGCCGGAAGGCGAATTTGAATTCAAGCGCCCGGGCGAGAACGTCGCGCCCTTCGCCGCGCCCATATCGGTCGCCGAATTGATGAGCAAAGTGATTGAGGCAGCCGGCGGCGAAGCCAACCTCCGCCGGCACAGGTCGGTGGTTACGACCGCGACGCTCGACCTGGAACAACAGGGCGTCACCGGCGAAGCCGTCTTCACCTCGCGAGCGCCGAACTCGTGGGCTCAGCGCCTCACGCTTCAGGCATTGGGCAAGCAGATCGGCTGGGTCTATGAGTTCTTTGATGGGGCCAGCGGCGGCGAACACACCAGCTTCAGCCCGCCGGAAACCAAGACGCCGAAGCAAATCGAAGAGGCGCGAATTGAAGATGACTTCTACCGGTTGCTGAATTGGAAGACGCTCTACAAAGACGTGACCATCAAGCGCATGGATAAGGTCGGCGACGAAGAAGTTTACGTCGTCGTCAAGACGCCGGAGCAGGGCAGCCCGCTCACCGAGTATATTTCGACCAAAAGCTTTCTGGTGCTCCGGCGCAACAGGATTCGTTCAAGCGCCGCCGGCGAGCCGCAGCCGATTCGCGAGGTCTACAGCGATTTCCGCCTGGTGGATGGCTGCCGGCTGCCGTTCAAGACCGTCCAAAGCTTGCCCGACCAGGGAGACATCGTCATTCAGGTGAAGGAGATCAAATTCGATGTGGCGGTGCCGGATGCTGTCTTCCGCGCCCCCGCCGACGCTCGTCGCTGAGCGAAACAACCGCGAAGCCTTCCCGTCATCTAGGGCGGTCAGCGCCTGTTCAGGGCCGATGCGGGAGGCTTGCCCTGAACACATCAACTGCCCGCCCGCCCGCCCGCCTGCCGTCGCGTCGGCAGCCTCACCAGGGTCTCACAAAATGTGGTTGACAGCCCCCTGACGCCGCAGTACAATCGCGGCACTTAGTTTTTTCATTGTCTAAAGTAAGTTGACCGCGGGGGCTTCATGCGAAAGCTGGACTTCGACAGTCTGCATACGGCGAGCAAAGACCGGATGCGCGACATCAATGAAGCCATCGTCTTGAACCTCATCCGCGAGCACCAGCCCATCTCTCGCATTCAGATCACCCGCACGACCGGCCTGCGGATCAGCACCATCACGGTGATTACCCGGCGGCTGCTTGAGAAAGGCTTGATCGTCGAACAGGGCGTCGCGCCGTCGAACGGCGGGCGCAAGCCGCGGCTGCTCGGCCTGCGCCCTGAGAAGGTTTGCGTCATCGGCATCGATATCGGCGTGACGCGGACGACGATTGCGCTCGGCGACTTCAACGGCGAGATCATTCATCAGCAATTCATGGCGACGGGCCGCCGCCCGCTGCCATTCATCGAGAAGCTGATTGCGCGCGTCGAGCGGCTCATCGAGTCGCAGAAGGATCAGGTCGAGTTCGAAGGCGTCGGCATCAGCGCCACCGGCATCGTTGACTCGGCGGCGGGCCGCGTCGTCTTTTCGCCCAACCTCGGCTGGCGCGACGTTGACCTGCGCGCCCTATTCGAGAAGCGCCTGCGGCTGCCCATCACCGTAGACAACGACGCGCGCGCTTCGGCGCTCGCCGAAATCTGGCACGGGCGGGGCCGCGAAGCCGGCTTGATGCACCTGGTCTTCGTTACGGTCAACGAAGGCGTCGGTACAGGCATCGTCGTCAACGGCCAGCTGTTTCGCGGTTCGAGCGAAGGCGCCGGCGAGTTCGGCCACCTGTCGCTCAATCATCATGGGCCGGTCTGCAATTGCGGCAATCGCGGCTGCTGGGAGCTGTACGCCTCGGATCGCGCCACCATCAACCGCTTTGTCGATCTGCAACGCAAGGCCGGAGCCACGGACGGCAAGGGTGAAGACGCTTACACCATGCGCGATGTCGTGCGGCTGGCGAAAGGCGGCAACCGCTCGGCGCGCGCCAGCTTGCTTGCGAGCGCCAGGTATCTGGCGCTCGGCATGGCCAACATCATCAACAGCCTGAACCCCGAGATGGTCGTTGTCGGCGGTGATCTGGCCGGGGTCTGGCCGCTGCTGGAGCCGGTGATCCTCGACACCTTGAAGCCGAAAGTGTTCGGCAGGAATTTCGCGGCAGTGCGCGTCGTGCCTTCGGCGCTGGAGTTCAACGCCAGCCTGGTCGGCGCTTTCCTGCACGCGCTGTCGCCGCGGCTGTCGGTCGGCAAAGTCGCCTGAGGGCGCGCCGTCGGCGGCTAACGTTTTGGTGTGGTCTCATTGTCGTCTTTCTAAACTTTTCCCGCCGGCATGGGTCGGTGCCATTTTCGGCCCGTTCCGGCAATTCGCAACCGCTCTAGAAAAGCGCGTGGGCGCTCAGCCTCTCGCGGCCATTTCGCCGTGATGCGCTGAACGTGACTCGCTTCGAGAATTGGGAGACCCAGATGAAAGCAAGAACTACGATTTGGCTGATCCTGCTGACAATCTGGTTGGCCTGTGCCGGTGCCGCTTTCGCGCAAACCGACCGCGGCAACATCACCGGCACCGTAACCGACCCGAGCGGCGCCGTCGTCAGCGGCGCGAAAATCACCGCCACCAACCTGGACACCAACGAGGTGCGCGAAACGACTACCACAGACGAAGGCAACTTCACGCTCACGGAATTGAAGGCCGGCCCGTGGAAGCTCAACATCGAGGCTCAGGGCTTCAAGACCACCGCGATTGAAAAGGTGCAGGTCGCCGTCCAGGTGACGCGCACCGTTGACATCAAGCTCGAAGCCGGCGCCATCGGCGAAACCGTCAACGTGACGTCCGAGCCGCCGGTCATCCAGGCCGACACGGTCGTGCGCCAGAGCAACGTCACCGAGCGGCAAGTGAAAGAGCTGCCGCTGGCGGTCTCTGCCGAATCCGGCGGGCGCACGCCGCTGGCGTTTATCTTTTTGGACAGCAATGTCACCGCCGCTTCGGGGACGACGGGCCGCGGCACGGACGCCTCGAACTTCCGCGTCAGCGGCGGCCAGGGGCTCGGCACGGAGATTCTGATTGACGGCGCTTCGACGCGCCGCGCCCAGAACGGCACCTTCTTTTCAGAAGTCGCCCCCGGCCCGAATGCTTTTCAAGAGTTCACGGTCTCGACCAGCAGCTACTCGGCAGAGTTCGGCAGCTCGTCAGGCGGCATCGTCAACTTCACGATCAAGAGTGGCGGCAACGAGTTTCATGGCGAAGCCTATGAGCTGTTTCGCAACGAGAACCTGAACGCCAACAGCTTCGTCAATAACTTCTTCGGCAACCCGCGGCCCATAGACAGCCAGCACGATTTCGGCGGCAACATCGGCGGGCCGGTGTGGATTCCGAAGATTTACAATGGCCGCAACCGCACCTTCTTCTTCTTCAACTATGAAGGCTATCGCTTCACCCAGTCCGAGACGGTGACGGTCAGCGTGCCGACGCTCAAGATGCGCTCGGGCGATTTTTCGGAGCTGCTTACGGACCCGGACGTCTTGCACCAGTTCGGCCACGGCGTGCAGATTTACGACCCGACGCAGCCGCCGAACACGCGCGCGGCTATCCCAGGCAACCGCCTCGACCTTTACAAGAACGGCTCGCTGATTGACCCCGTGGGGCTCGGCATCCTGAAGCATTTCCCCGAGCCGACGCGGTCCGGCGTCTATCACAACTACACGGCGGAAAGCAGCATACCGACCGACATGGACAACTACATCGGCAAGATCGATCAGGTGATCAGTGACCGCCAGCGTTTGTCTGTGAGCTTCTCGAAACGCGACCTGGCTTCGATCAAGGGGGGCTTCCCGCGCTTCCCGATTCCGTTCGTCGTTGACGGCGTCTGGGATCAGACCTTCGGGAGCGATTACCTGCGCGCCCAGCATGACTTTACGCTGTCGCCGACCTTGCTCAATCACTTCAACTTCGGCTTCAACCGCGTCGCCGTGCTCAACCGCAACTTCACGGAAGGCTTCAGCCCGAGCGCCGAGCTGGGTCTCAACCCGAATGCCTCGCAAGACGCCGCCTTCCCGCGCACAGGGTTTCCCGGTTACGGCGACCCTGTGACCTCGGGCGACATTCGCGCTTATCAAAACATTGGCTCGACCTTCTTCAGTGACAACCAGACCGATAAGGAGTGGGAGATTTCGGACTTCGTCACCTGGGTGAAGGGCCGCCACACCTTCAAGTTCGGCGGTGACGCGCGCTGGACGCGATTCCACATTCATCAGTTGATCGATCCGGGAACCTCGACCAACTATCGCCACGACCAGACGGCCGCGGACTTCGACCCCGAAGGCGGCTGGCCGATTGCCAGCTTGATCACCGGCGCGACCGAGTTCTCCTTCGTCAACTTCCGCTCGATTGATCCGGGCTGGCGTTACTTCTATCCTTCGGTGTTCGTCAACGACGACTTCAAGCTGACGCCGCGGCTGACGCTCAACCTCGGGCTGCGCTACGAGATTCCTTACCCGCGCACTGAACAGGAAGATCGTTTTCGCGGCTTCGACCCGAACGTCATCAACCCTGCGGTCAATCGTCCGGGCGCGATTGTCGGGGCCGGCGGGCAGAGCGGTTTGCAGGCCGAGCATAAAGGGCTGGTCGCGACCGACTACTCGAACATCTCGCCGCGCATCGGCATTGCCTACTCGCTGAATCAGAAGACGGTCGTGCGTGGCGGCTTCGGCCTCTACTTCTCGCCGCTGCTGTATGGCTTCAACGGCTCGAACACGATCCTCGAAGGCACGCTCGGCTACTCGACCGGCGCGCTCTACACGCCGAACGGTCGTCAATCAACGGTCTTCCTGCGCAACTATCCGAACAAACCGGCGGTTGATCCGAACGGCCAGTTCATCGGCGCAGACAACATCGATTTCTTCGACCCGAACTTCAAGACGGGCCGCACGGCGCAGTGGAGCGTAGACATTCAGCGCGAGCTGCCGTTCAAGTTCGCCGTCTCGGTCGGCTACATCGGCCACAAGGGCGACCGCTTGAAATCGAACTTCGCGCGCCTGAACGCCGTGCCGCTCGACGCGCTGAAGCTCGGCTTCCCGCTGCTCAACAAACCGCTCGCCGATGTGACGAACGCCGAACGGCAGTACGCCGCCAGCGTCGGCGTGCCGCTGCCGTCGAGCCCGAATGCGGTTTTTGCCGGGTTTAATGGCAGCGTCGCCCAATCGCTCAAGCCGTTCCCGCAGTATGGGCGTATTAACAACCTGCTCGAAAGCAAAGGCGAGAGCTGGTACAACGCTTTACAGATCAAGCTGGATCGGCGCTTT
The DNA here is from genome assembly GCA_035275065.1 of Blastocatellia bacterium. NCBI lineage: Bacteria > Pseudomonadati > Acidobacteriota > Blastocatellia > Blastocatellia bacterium. The sequence continues at coordinate 77,481 of DATENM010000064.1, read as the reverse complement.
TCGAGCGGCATTCAGTTCGGTCTTTCTTACACGTGGTCGAAGCTGCTGACGAACGCCGCCGAAGACCTCTTCGGCGCGTCGCCGATTGGCGGTGTCTTGCAGAACCCGTTCGACATCGAGTCGTTGAAGACCGTGTCGCCGAACAACCCGAAGCACGTTGTCGTCTTCAACTACATCATTGAGCTGCCGTTCGGCAAAGGCAAACGCTACCTGAACGAAGGCGGCGTAGTTGACCGGCTGGTCGGCGGCTGGCAGATCGGCGGCATTCAGCGCTATCAGTCGGGCTTGCCGCTGGTCGTCTACACGACGGGCAACCGCAACTTCCTCGACCTCGTCGGCTACGAAGGCAACCTGCGTTTGAATCTGACTGGCGCATCGTTGTTGAGCCCGCCGTTGACGAACAATCTCGGCGTGCGCTATCAGGTGCTGAACCCCCTGGCCTTCAGCGCGCCGCCGAATTATCAAGCGCCGCCGACGAATAACGTCAGCGACCCGGCCTACCGCGCCTACTACGCCAACCCGCAGGCGTTCTTCGGCACGGCTTCGCCGGTGATTGACGATGTCCATGTGCTGCCATTCAAGAGCGAGAACTTCAACATCCTGAAGAAGACGCGCATCACCGAGACCAAGTCTTTCGAGCTGGGCGCGGAATTCTTCAACCTCTTCAACCGGCATCGCTACTTCCAACCGAGCGGCGATTTCAACAACTCCTTCCAGTTCGGCGTCTCCGACGTTATCGGCGACAATAACGTTTACGGGCCGCGCACCATTCAACTGCGATTCAGGTTCCTGTTCTAACCTGAATCGCACCGGGGCGGGCGGCGCGGCGGGCTCATCGAGCTTTGCCGCGCCGCCCATTCTGTCTTAACATCTTGATTGACCCACACGACGCACTTATGACACGCCGGCTGTACAATTCAATTTGCGTGATGCGCGCCAGTGTAATCTTGCTCACCTTGTGCCTGTGCCCCGCGGCTTTTTCATTCCCTCAGAATCGGGCGTCAGCGAATCACATCGCCAATCGCAATGACGGCGCGGCGGCACGCGTCGCCGAAGGCGTCGCGGCGCTCGAACGCGGCGATGTGGCGGCAGCGAAAGCGGCATTCACCGCAGCCCTGACGCTCAACCCAAAAGAGCCGACCGCGCATGCTTATCTCGGCATTCTCGCCGACCGCGACGGCGACCTGAAGGAAGCCGAGAAACATTTCGCCGCCGCCGTCGCGGCAGATTCGCAATCGGCGGCGGCGCATAACAACTATGGCACGATCCTTCTGAAGACGGGCCGCGCCGAACAGGCCGCCGCCGAATTTGAATCGTCCCTGAAGCTGAACGCGCAGCAGCCGAGCGCGCTTGCGAACCTCGCGCAGATTCGCTTTGCGCGCGGCACGCCCGAAAGCTTGCGCCAGGCGCGTGAGCTGTTCGCCCGGGCTCAGGCGCTCGCGCCCGATGCCGAGGTCGCCCGCGCCCTGGTGGTCGTCGCGTTGCGACTCAACGATAAGCCGGCAGCCGCCGCGAGCTATCATGATTATGCGGCACGACTCGGACAAGCGCCGGTTAGTGTGACGGCAGCGACGGCGCGCGGCGAGCTGGGAAGCGCGCTGTTGCAGGCCGGCCTGTTCAACGAGGCCGCCGCGGAACTGAGCGCCGCCGTGACCAGCGAGCCGGCCAATGCGCAGATGATCCTGCAACTGGCGCGCGCCCATCTGGCGCGCAAAGACGTGCCGGCGGCGGGCCGCGCGCTCGAAGGGGCGGTGGCGCGCGGTCTGCAAGCGGCGGAGATTTATGCGGCGCTCGCCGAAGTCTACGAAGCGAGCGGCCACGTCGAGAACGCCATCCCGGCCATGCGGCTGGCCATCGAGCGCGACCCGAAAAACGAAGATTACCGCTTTCGCTACGCGATGCTGTTGACGGACACCAAGGTTCCGGCGGCGGCGATCATTCGCTTGCAAGAAGCCTTGAAGGTCTTTCCCGATTCGGTGAAGTTATGGTTCGCGCTCGGCGTCGCGCAGTCGGCGAGCAACCAGACCGCCGAAGCGATGCAGGCGCTTGAGCATGCGCTCAAGCTCGATCCCCGATGCGCGCCGGCGCTCGCCTATCTCGGCGTCACACTGGCGACGCAGGGCAGCTACACGGAAGCCGTCGAGTACTATGAGAAGTCGCTGGCGATCAACGACCGCACTGCCGTCGTGCATTACCTGGCCGCCGACGCCATCTTGAATCAGACGGCGGCGGACACGGCCAGAGCCGAGGTGCACCTGACGCGGGCGCTTGAGCTTGACCCGACGCTCGCGGCGGCACGGCTGGCGCGGGCCAAGATTTATATGCGCGGCAACCGCTTTGCGGAAGCGGCAATAGAGCTTGAGCAGGTGGTCGCCGCCGAGCCGACGCTTGCCGCCGCGCATTATCAGCTCGGTCGCGCCTACACGCGCCTGAGGCGCAAGGCGGAAGCCGACGCCGAGCTTGAGAAGTTCAAAGCGTTGAGCGATTCGGAAAAAGAGCAGGCGCAGAACCAGCAGCGTGACATCATCCGCCGCCTCGCCAACGTGCGATTCTAGGTTCATGTGGCGCAATCTGTTAGATTGCGCGAGCCGGTGCGCAATCTAACCGCATTGCGCCACATCATCAACCAGGGGGCATCATGTCGAAACTTCTTACACTCATTCTCTCAATGCTACTCATCTGCCTATCGTTCGTCGCCGCATTCGCCCAGCAGCCGCAGGCGATGGCGGCCGACGAGTGGAGCGATAGTTTTAATGGCGAGGCGCTCGACCCGGCGAAGTGGGAGCGCTTCAGCTTTGAAGGCGGCAGCGGCGGCAAGCTCAAAGTCGAAAGCGGCGAATTGCGCATGCGCGGCATGAGCGGCTCGCGCGCCGGCGTGCGCAGCAAGACGACGTGGACCAGTGACCGCTTCATCTTTGAAGCGACGCTCGCCAAAGTCCAGGCGGCGCTGCCCGAACCGGGCCAGCCCGGCGCGCCCATCGGTAACGCCATCCTCTGCGTCTTGTTTGATGGCTCGGGCCGCAACCGCATCGAGTGGATTCTGTCGAGCGAAGGCACCTTCGAGGCATGGTCAATTGTTGATGGCCGCGGCGAACGGCTCGACAGTCATAACCTGGCGACCAAAGAAAAGAAGCCGACGCTGGCCATCGTCCGGCGCGGCGACGAATTCCTCTTTGTGCTGAACGGCCAGGTCGGCTTGACGAAGACGATCAAGAACCTGCCGCGCGCTTTCACGGTGATGCTATACGGTTACGGGTCGTCGGAAAACGACTGGGATTCGGTGCGCGTCGTGACGCCGAAACAGGGATGATAACCAGGATGAGTGAAACAGCGATGAAGAGAAATAGGCCGGGCATGGGCATTAACGAATTAAGGACAGACAAGCACAGAGACGCCGAGGCGCGGAGACACAGGGCGCGCTCCGTGCTTCCTCTGTGCCTCTGTGTCTCCGTGTTTAATCATCGCCGAATCCGCGCGACATTCTATGAAGTGACGATGCTGTTGATCGCGCTGTTGCTGTTCACGCTGAATGCCGGCGCGCAGACAAAGCTGGAGCGCGACTGGCAGTTTCTCACTGATAAGGCAGGCACGCTCAAAGTCGGCGACCTTGCCGGCGCGCAGGGCTGGCGCAATGTCCGCGTCGGGCTGTCGTGGAATGCGCAATTCGATGACCTGCGCGATTACATGGGGGTTGCCTGGTATCGCACGCGTTTGGATGTGCCGCAACTTGAAAAAGGCAAGCGCGCTCTGCTGCATTTCGGCGCGGTTGATTATCTGAGCGAGGTCTTCGTCAACGGCAAATCTGTCGGCACGCACGAAGGCGGCTACACGCCATTCGTCTTTGACATCTCGGACGCGGTGAAGCCGGGCGCGAATGATCTGGTGGTGCGCGTCATCGATCCGCCGATGGACGAGAAAGAGAACCGCGCGCGTTTTCCTGAGATGATGTACAACGAGATTCCGCACGGCAAGCAGAACTGGTACGTGCAGACCGGCGGCATCTGGCAGTCCGTGTGGCTCGACATCAAGCCGATGCTTTTTATCGAGCGCATCCACGTCACCGCGCGCCTCAACGGCGAAGTCGAGGTGGAAGCATTGCTTTCGGTGGGCAAGGGCATTGATACGATGTTCAACCGGGGATTGAAAGTCACCGTGCGCGACCCTGCGGGCAACATCGCCTTTACTCAAACCCTGCGCGCCCGCGATGTCGGGCCGCATCGTCTCACGGGCCGCGTCAACGCGCCCCAACTCTGGGGTCCTGATAGCCCTACGCTCTACTCGGTTGAAGTCACGCTCGACGGCGACGTGCCCGATAGTTTCCGCGACCGCTTCGGCTTTCGCACCTTTGAAGCGCGCGACGGCAAGCTCTACCTCAACGGCGAGCCGTTTTACATGGTCGCCGCGCTCGACCAGGACTTTTACCCCGAAGGCATCTACACGCCGCCATCGGAAGCCTTCGTGCGCGACATGATGCTTAAGGCCCGGCGGCTCGGCTTGAACCTGCTGCGCTGCCACATCAAAGTCCCCGACCCGGTTTACCTGAAAGTTGCCGATGAAGTCGGCATGCTCGTCTGGTACGAAATCCCTTCGTGGGCGGACTTCAATTACTACACGCCGAAGGCGGCGGAGCGCGGCGAGCGGACGTTTGCCGAGATGGTCGAGCGCGATTGGAATCACCCTTCAATCGTCATTCAAAGCGTCATCAACGAATCGTGGGGCGCCGACTTGAAACAAGAGAACCAGCGGCGCTGGCTGCGCGCCGCTTACGAGCGCGCCAAGCAAATGACCGCGCCGCTCGGACGCTTGATCGTTGACAATAGCGCCTGCTGCGATAACTTTCACCTCAAAAGCGACCTCGATGATTTTCATCAGTACTATTCGATTCCCGACAACTCTGACCGCTGGGACAAGTGGGTGGCGGATTTCGCCTCGCGTCCGAAGTGGTCGTTCAGCCAGCACAATGACGCCGAGCGCACAGGGCGCGAGCCGCTGATTGTTTCAGAGTTCGGCAACTGGGGCCTGCCGCGTTTGCCGAAACAACTGCCGTGGTGGTTCCCGCGCGATTTCGGCGGGCGCGCTGTCACCCGGCCCGCCGGCCTCTTTGACCGCTTCACTGAATTCAAGTTCGACCGCCTCTACACGGACTTCAACGCGCTCGCGGAAGAGAGCCAGTGGCACCAGTTCACCTCGCTCAAGCACGAGATCGAAGAGATGCGCCGTTACAGCGCGATTCAAGGCTACGTCATCACCGAGTTCACCGACATCAACTGGGAGGTGAACGGCTTGATGGATATGTGGCGCAACCCGAAAGCCTATGCCGCGGAGCTGGCGAAGATTCAACAGCCCGACGTGATTCTGGCACGCTTTGCGAAGCTCAACTATGTCAGCGGCGAGCGCGCGCAGGTGGAACTGCTACTCTCGCATTACAGCAACAAAGACCTGACCGGCGCGGCGTGGAGATTGTCATCACCGACTCGTGGTGATTGGGTGGAAATACACCAGCCGATCAAGAGCGGCAGCGTTGAAAGCCTTCAGATCGCGCAAGACTCTCTTGCCCTTACTTATGTCGCGCCAACCGTTGATCGCCCGCGCCGCGAGCGGCTCACCTTCGAAGTGCGCGGGCGCGACGGCGCGATGATCGCCGAAAACAGCTACGACCTTTTTATCTACCCCAAAGCCATGCCCGCGAAGAAAGCGGCGGTGATTTTCTATGACCCGATGGGCAGCCAGCCCGCGTTGCATCGCGCGCTGACTGCCGCCGGTTATCCGTTTGTCAGCGACGCCAGCGCCAATAAATCGGCGGTGATGGTGGCGACGAAGCTCGATGACACGGTGAGAAAACATCTTGAATCGGGCGGTCGCGCGATCATCCTGGCCGGCGCGAAAGACGCTTTGCCGGCGAATGCTTCGTTGAAGGTGACACCGCGCGCCGGCTCTGACCTTGACGGCAACTGGGTGACGAATTTCAACTGGATTAACCCGAACGCCGCGCCCTTCAACGATGTTGCTTTCTCAAAGATTCTTGGCTTTGAGGCGACCGCGACGATTCCGCAGTTCATCATTCAAGGCGTCGGCGGCGCGGATTACGGCGATGTGCTGTCGGGCATCTTTTACGGCTGGCTGAATAACAACGCGGCGCTCGCCGTGCAGGCGCAAATGGGTAGCGGCAAAGTCTTCGTGACCACTTATCGCTTCAACGAATATGGCAGCGACCCATACGCGACGCGCTTGCTTGACGCGATCATCCGTTATGCGGGCGGGCCGCAGTTTGCGCCGAAGCTGCGGCTGCAATAGCCGGCGCGGCATCCGGTCAAAGCAATCAGCATGCGAACACCTTCACTCAACCGCTCACCGGCGCGACCGCGCGCTTCGCGTCACTTCATCCGCTTCGTTGTGCAATGCCTGTTGCTCTGCATGTGGATGGCACCGCTTGCGGTGCCGGCGCAGACTAAGCCACCGCTCACGGCGACCCTTTCGATCAACGCCGCCAAAGTCGAAGGGCCGATCAGCCCGGCGCTCTACGGCCAGTTCATGGAGTTCATGTTCCAGGGCGTCAAAGAGGGCGTCACTGCCGAGCTGATTCGCAACCGCAGCTTTGAAGAGCCGGCGAATGCTATCGGCCTGTCGCGTTACTGGGAGCGTTACCCCGACGACCGCGACGACGATTACGCGCTCAATTTTCAGTGGGACAGCGCCAACGCCTATCCGGTCAAAGTCGCCGGGGCGGGCGAGGCGGCGGAACATGCGCTGCGCGTGGATGTGGATCGCGGCGTCATCGAGTCGCACGGCCTCTTTCAGAGCCGCATCCCTGTGCGCGAAGGGATCGTCTATAGCGGCTATGTGTGGATCAAAGCCGAGACCTTTGATGGCAGCATCACGGCGGCGCTCGAATCCGACGTGCTGGGCGGCGAGCGCTACGCGGCGGCAGAGATTGCTAACATTGCGGGCGACTGGCGACGCTATGACTTTACGCTCAAGGCGATGAAGAGTGATCCCCTGGCGCGGCTGGCGATTCTCATCAACGGCAAAGGCCGCCTGTGGCTCGATCAAGTGTCGCTCGTGCCCGGCGATGCGGTTGGCGGTGTGCGCGCAGACGTTCTGGCAAAGGTCAAGGCGCTGCGGCCTGCTTTCGTGCGCTGGCCCGGCGGCAATGTCGCGCAGGATTATCACTGGCAGTGGGGCATAGGGCCGCGCGACGAGCGCAAGACCTGGGTCAATCTATCGTGGAAGAACGAGCCGGAGCCGAGCGACTTCGGCACCGACGAATTCATTCAGTTCTGCCGCAACATCAATGCCGAGCCTTCGATCACGGTCAACGTCGAAGGCAACGCCGCTACCGTCGAAGAGGCCGCCGCGTGGGTCGAATACTGCAACGGCCCTGCGACCTCGAAGTATGGCGCGATGCGCGCCCGCAACGGTCACCCGCAGCCTTACGGCGTCAAGCTCTGGGAAGTCGGCAACGAAATCTGGGGAAGCTGGGTGCGCGGACATTCGAACGCCAAGACCTACGGCAAGAACTTTAATCGTTATGCCGCGGCCATGCGCGCCGTTGACCCGACGATTAAGCTGATCGCCGTCGGCGACAACGACATGAAATGGAATCGCACGGTCTTGAAGCTCGCCGGCCAGGGCATCGATTACCTGGCGATTCATCATTATTATGGCCGAAACGAGATGGCCGGCGACACGCTCAATCTGATGGCGCGCCCGCTTTTTTATGAGCGGTTCTATGCGCAAGTCGCCGACCTGATCCGCGAGCTTGTGCCGGGCCGAGACATACGACTGGCCATCAACGAGTGGGGGCTCGATCTGGTCGAGCGCCAGCAGTATTCGATGCTCTCGGCGCTTTACGGGGCGCGATTGATGAACGTCTTTGAGCGCACGAACGGATTGGTAGCGATGAGCGCCGTGTCCGACCTGGTCAACGGCTGGCCGGGCGGCATCATCCAGGCGAGCCGCCACGCGGTCTTCGTATCGCCGGTTTATCACGCTAACGCGCTCTACGCCAATCGCCTCGGCGGCGAGCGTTTGCGCGCGACGATTGACGGCCCGATGTTTGACAGCAGCCGCGAAGGCAAAGGCGTGCCTTACCTCGACGCCGTTGTCAGCCGAACGGCGGACGCGCGGCAGATCATCATCAAAGCCGTGAACACACACCAGACGAAACCGATCAGCATGAAGGTCAACTTGGCCGGCGCGCAGACAAACGGCAGCGCCGAAGTCTGGACGCTTGCGGCAAACTCGCTCAGCGACGCGAACGGCCTTTCGACGCCCGATGCCGTAACCGTCAAGCGTTCGATGGCGCAAGCCGCGCCGGGCTTCGACGTGCTGTTGCCCGAGCATTCGGTCACGGTCATCACCCTCACGCTTAAAGACGAATGATGTGGCGCAATCTGTTAGATTGCGCTTTGGCTCGCGCAATCTAACAGATTGCGCCACAGGGGACGAGCGATTTGGAAATGAAAAACCTGCGATTCTCCTTCAGAACCGGCAGCCGTGCGATGAGCCTGCTGATCGCCATCACGGCGACGTTTTGCGCCGCGACCGCTATGGCGCAGCCGCGCGCCACCTACACCAACCCGGTGATGGCCGGCGATTATCCCGACCCTTCGATCATTCGCGTCGGCAATGATTACTGGGCGACGGCGACGACTTCGCACTGGGCGCCGCTGTTTCCCATCCTGCATTCACGCGATCTGGTCAACTGGCAGACGGTCGGCGCGGCCATGCAGAAGCGTCCCGACTGGTCGGACGGCAATTACTGGGCGCCGGAGATATCGTTCTACCGTGGCCGATATTACATTTACTACACCGGCCACAAAAAGGGCGGCTCGCTCTGTGTCGCGGTGATGACCGCGATGAATCCGCGCGGGCCTTACACCGATCACGGCCCGCTCATCTGCCAGGATGCCGGCTCGATTGACGCGATGGCCATCACCGACGAGAACGGCGCGCGCTTCCTGGTCTGGAAAGAAGACGGCAACAGCCGCAACCAGCCGACGCCCATCTGGGCGCAGCGGCTTTCAAGCGATGGCACGCGGCTCGTCGGCGAGCGCAAAGAGTTGATTCGCAACACCACGGCGTGGGAGAGCAATCTGGTTGAAGGGCCGTTCATCCTGCGACGTGGCGGCTATTTTTATCTCTTCTATTCCGGCAACGCCTGTTGCGGCCGCGGCTGCAATTACGCGCTCGGCGTGGCGCGGTCACACAGGCTTCTCGGCCCCTGGGAGAAGAACCCGGCGAATCCGATTCTCAAAGGCAACGACCATTGGAAATGTCCCGGCCACGGCAGCATCGTGAGCGACACGCGAGGCCGCGACTTCCTGATGTATCACGCCTATCACCCGAAAGATTTTGTTTACGCCGGACGCCAGGCGCTGCTCGACGAGGTGCGGTGGGGGAGCGACGGCTGGCCGACGATCAACGATGGCCGGGGGCCGAGCGCCCGCGCCGCTTCGCCTTTCGGCAGCCCTGAGCGCAATGCCGAATACACGGTCGTTGATGAATTCGCCGCGCCGCGCCTGCAACCCGGCTGGCAGTGGCCGCAGAACAACGAGCCGCTGAAGCGCCTGCAAGCCGGGCGGCTGGTTCTCGCGCCGACTGCGCCGCACGCCGAAGACATGCTCGGCGCGGTCGTGGCGCGGGCGACGACCAGCGGCGATTATGAAGCGACGACGGCCATTGATATGAGCGAGTTGGAGCCGGGAGCGATGGCGGGGCTTGCGGCTTACGGCGATGAGGAGAACGCGCTGGGCATCGCCTTAGGCGGCGGCAAAGTGATCGTGTGGCGGCGCGAGAAGGGAAAGCAGCAGACGCTTGCGACCAGGGACGTGCCGCGCGGGCTGCTCGTTTATTTGCGGATGACAGCCAGAGGCGGCGACCATTTCCACTTCGCCGTGGGCCGCGACCTGAATAACTGGACTGAAGTCGGCGAACAGTTGAATGGCGAATACTTGCCGCCGTGGGACAGGGCCGTGCGGGTGGCGCTGACGGCTGGCGGCGCACGCGGCGCGGCTGCTAAATTCGACTGGTTCCGTATCGTGCCGCGGCGCACGGTGAGCGGCAGCCGTTGAGGTATCTTACAAACGGACTTTTATTTAACGAAGCCAAAGGAGAGAGAACCATCATGACGCGGACCTTGAGCTTATGCATGGCCGTGACCCTGGCCGTCGCCGCGCTGGCGGCGGGCGCTCACGCCAAGGAGAACAAGCAGAAGATGAAGACGGAAAAACAAGCATTCGGCAAACTGCCCGACGGCACGGCGGTTGACCTCTACACGCTGACCAACGCCAACGGCATTGAAATGAAAGTCATGACTTATGGCGGCATCGTCATCTCGTTGAAGACCCCCGACCGCAACGGCCAGCTCGGCGACATCGTGCTCGGTTACGATAACCTGCAAGGCTATCTCGACCAGTCGCCATACTTCGGCGCGCTGATCGGGCGCTATGGCAACCGCATTGGCAACGCCCGCTTCACGCTTAACGGCAAAACCTATCAACTGCCGAAGAACAACGGCGAGAACACCCTGCACGGCGGCATCAAGGGATTTGATAAGGTGGTCTGGGCGGCGCGGCCCTTGACGGTCAAAGGCGGCTCGGCGCTCGAATTGACCTACACGAGCAAGGACGGCGAAGAAGGCTTCCCCGGCACGCTGTCTGTGCGCGTCGTCTACACGCTGAATAACCGCAACGAGTGGCGGATCGATTACAGCGCCACGACCGACAAAGACACTGTCGTCAACCTGACACAGCACTCTTACTTCAACCTCGCGGCGGGCAGCGCGGCCAACAATCTCGGGCACGAAGTCTATCTCAACGCCGACCGTTTTACGCCCGTGGATCAGGGCTTGATTCCGACCGGCGAGCTGCGCGCCGTCAAAGGCACGCCGATGGACTTCACCCGTCCGATGACCATCGGCGCGCGCATCGATGCCGACGACGAGCAGTTGAAGTTCGCCGGCGGTTACGATCACAACTGGGTGCTGAACCGGGCGGGCCGCGGGCTACAGCTTGCGGCGCGTGTGCATGAGCCGACGAGCGGGCGCGTGCTGGAAGTCTCGACCACCGAGCCGGGCATTCAGTTTTATGCCGGCAATTTCCTGGATGGCACGATCACCGGCAAAGGCGGCAAGGTCTACGTCCGTCGTTATGGCTTCTGCCTGGAGACGCAGCACTTCCCCGACTCACCGAACAAGCCGAGCTTCCCGACGACCGTGCTCAAGCCCGGCCAGCGCTACGCGACGACGACCGTGTATAAGTTCTCGGCGAAGTAGCCATCTCATCTCCGCGCTTAGCCCGGCTTGAACATGCAATGAGCCTTAGTCGCAAAGGCACGAAGATACGAAGAATCATAAGCTGCTTTGTGATTCTTCGTATCTTCGTGCCTTATTCGTTCGCCGCCGGCCTTGATGCGTCAGCCTTCATTCGCATCAACCAGATGGGCTACGGCGTGACGGACGCAAAGATCGCGGTGGCGATGGCCGCCGCGCCGCTCGCAGGGCCATTCACTGCCGTAGATGCCGCGACGCATCAGGTGGCGTTCAAGGGAACGAGCCGACCGCTAACGGGCCGCTGGGGAGCATTCAATCATTTTGTCGAGCTGGATTTTTCGGCGTTGCGCAAGCCGGGCCGTTACTTCTTGCAAGTCGGCGCGGCGCAATCGCCGGCCTTCAGCATCGCCGCCGACCTCTACGCCGAACTGCCCGGCCAGTTGCTAGAGTTCATGCGCCAGCAGCGCTGCGGCTATAACCCCTGGCTCGATACCGTCTGTCACCCCTTTGATGGCCGCGCGGCGTTCGGCCCATTGCCCGCCGGCACCTATCTCAACGCTACAGGCGGCTGGCATGACGCCGGCGACATGCTCAAGTACTTGCTTACGGCAAGCAACGCCACGGCGCAGATGCTGCTGGCTTATCGCCTACGGCAAGAGTCACGGCCCGGCAAAAGTAAGAGCCGCGCGCCGCGCTTCGACGACCGTTTCAATGAGCGCGGGCAGGCGGGCGCAAATGGCATCCCCGACATTTTGGACGAGGCGCGCTGGGGACTCGACTGGATGCTCAAGCTGCACCCGGCGAGCGATCAGCTTTACCACCAGGTCGCCGACGACCGCGACCACATCGGCTGGCGATTGCCGCAAGCCGAAACGGCCAACTATGGCTGGGGGCCGGGCGGCTATCGCGTCGTCTACTTCGCGGACGGCAAGCCGCAAGGGCTGGCGAAGTACCAGAGCGAATCAACAGGCATCGCCAACCTCGCGGGTCGCTACGCGGCAGCGATGGCGTTGGGGTATCAGGTCTGGCGCAACGACGCGCGCCTGAGCCCTTATGCCAGCCGTCTGCTGCGCGCCGGCATCGAAGTCTATGCGCTCGGCAAAGCTCGCGAAGGCGTGCAGCAGGGCAACTCGTATCTGGCGCCTTACCGCTACGAGGAGACCACCTGGGCCGACGACATGGAATGGGGCGGCGCGGAAATGTATCGCGCCACAGGCGACCGGCAATACCTGAGCGATGCAAAGCGTTATGCCGATCTCGCGGCTGCCGAATCCTGGATGGGACAGGAGCAGACACGGCACTATCAGTATTATCCGTTCATGAACATCGGTCACTTCCGGCTCTACGCGCTGGCAGATGGGCCGCTGCGCAAGCGGCTGGCCGGCTATTACCGTGAAGGCATCGCGCGCTGCCTGAGCGCCGCCGAGGAGAATCCTTATCAAGTCGGCGTGCCGTTCATCTGGTGCTCGAATAATCTCGCGGTCGCGCTCGCCACTCAGTGTCTGCTCTATGAGCGGATGACCGGCGACGCAAGCAGCCGCGTCTTTGCGAGCAAGCAGCGCGATTGGTTGCTGGGCCGCAACCCGTGGGGCGTTTCGATGTTTACCGAAATCCCTGCCGGCGGCGTCTACCCGAAAGATGTTCACCTGATAACGACTTCGCTGCTCAAACGCCCGGTGCGCGGCGGACTGGTAGACGGGCCGGTCTATCGCCGAATCTTCCAGAGCCTGCGCGGCGTCAGCATCACCGAGCCTGATCCCTTTGCGGCATTTCAAGACGAGCGGGCGGTCTATCATGACGACATAAAGGATTATTCAACCAACGAGCCGACGATGGACGGCACCGCCTCGGCGATCTTGCTATGGGCATTGTGGGCAGCGATGTGACGTTCAGCCTGCCGCTAGAGTGCGAAGGAGGAGGAAACAGAAATGATCGGTCGAAAGCGATGGCTCTATGCCCTGGCCTGCCTTTGTCTCGTCTTATGCCCGGTCAGCGGCCCGGCGCAGACTACTAAAGCGAAGATCATCCTCGACACGGATATCGGCGATGACATTGACGACGCCTGGGCGATGGGCTTTGTCATCTCGTACGCGGGCTTTGCGCCGCTCGGCATCACGGTCACGCACGGCAACACCCCGGCGCGGGCAAAGATTGCCTGCAAGCTGCTGCGCGTCACGCGCCGCGATGACATCCCGGTCTTCGTCGGGCGACAGACGAACGATAAGGTCTTCCCGCAATACTCGTGGGCCGAAGATTTCATGGCGAAACGACCGGAGAAGAAATCTGCCGCCGACTTCATCGTCGAAACCGTCAAACGTTACCCCGGCGAAGTGACGCTGCTGGCCGTCGGCCCTTTGCAGAACATCGCCGACGCCCTGCGCAAAGAGCCGAACCTGGGCCGTTACGTCAAGCGCGTCGTCCTGATGAGCGGCTGCGTCTATGGCACCTCGTACAGTCCCGGCAAGCCCATCCGCGAATGGAACGTCTATCAAGCGACCGCCGACGCGCAACTGGTCTACGGCGCGGGACTGCCGCTGACTATCGTGCCACTCGATTCGACGACACATGTCCAGTTGAGCGACGCCGAGCGCCAGCGCATCGCGGACTATCATTCGCCGCTCACCTACGCGCTCGAATGTTTGTACCGCCTCTGGCTCAGCGGCCCGCAGCAGCGCATGACGCTGCACGATCAGCTTGCCGTCGCCGAGACTGCGAGTCCCGCCGCCTTCTTCGGCAAGCAAGAGAGCCTGCCGCTGGTCGTTGACGATGAGGGCTACACGCGCATAGACCGCGAGCGCGGCAAGCCGGTCACGGTCTGCCTGGAGCCCAGGCGTGATGCGTTTATGAAGTATTACCTGGACGAGCTGACCGGCCAGCGGCTGGGACAGTAGCCGCAGGTTGAAGTGACGTGCGTGGTGGTCTGACGGTCGCCGCTGCTGTTATGATTTGAGTAAGGACGGTGTGTGCGATCTTTCCGGGCGTATTGTGGGCTGCCAAAAATTATCTAACGAGTAACGAATCATGAGACTCTGTTACGATTGCGGCTCGCCGATCCCGGCCTCAAGCGACCAGTGCCCGCGTTGCGGCCCGAAAAAGGATGAGCCTGCCGACCCGCTCGTTGGCGCAATCTTCACCGATAAGTACGAGATTGAAGCGAAGCTCGGAACCGGCGGCATGTGCGACGTCTATCGCGCCCGCCACATCCGTATCGGCAAAGCCGTCGCCATCAAAATCCTGCGCCCGGAGTTTGCCGCCGACCCGAAAATCGCCGAACGCTTCGAGGGCGAGGCGCGCGCCGCCAGCCTGGTGCGTCACCCGAATGCCATCAACATCATGGATTACGGCGTCGCCGGCCGCACGCCCTTTCTGGTCATGGAACTGGTCGAAGGCGCGACCGTGCGCGAGCTGTTGAAGCGTCACGGCGCGATGTCGGTCGAACGTGTCGCCGGCATCGTCAGCCAGGCCTGCGGGGCGCTCGAATCGGCCCATTCGGTCGGCGTCATTCATCGCGACATCAAGCCTGAAAATATTATCATCAGCGAATACGACGGCAGGGACTGGGTCGAGGTGGTTGACTTTGGCATCGCCAAGATTCAAGAAGATGTCAGCCGCCGCGCGGCGCTTACGGGCGCTAACCTGATCATCGGCACGCCGCGTTATATGTCGCCCGAACAGGCCGAAGAGCAGACGGTTGACGCGCGCAGCGACATCTATTCGTTCGGCATCGTCGTGTACGAAATGCTTGCCGGCACGCCGCCGTTTTCGGGCGCGACGGCGACGCGCTTGCTGATCGCCCATGTGGTCGAGCCGCCGCCGCCGCTCCTGTCGCAGCGCCCGGACATTCAGCCCGCGGTCGCGGCGGTCGTGATGCGCGCGCTTGAGAAAGACCCGGCGCGGCGGCAACAGAGCGCTGCCGAGTTCGCCCGCGAATTCGCGGAAGCCGTCGCCTCGGTCAGCGCGCCGGCCCTTCAGGCTACACAAACCAGCGCCTCCGGTCGCCTCAACGCGCCGCTTTCGGAAGTCGAGCTTGCGAACGCGGGCAATAGCGCGACGTTGCCCCTGGCGGAAGAAGACGAAGAAACGATTGTGCGGCGCAACGCTTCAAAGGCGGCCCGCGCGGCCCGCCCGGCTGCCGCAAAGCCAACCGCGCCGCGCGATAACCGCAAGCGTGTGCCGGTCGCTTTAATCGCCGGGCTGGCCGCCGTAGTGATCGTCGGGATGCTTGTGGTCTACTTTACGACTCGCAAGAACGCGCCGAATCAGCCGGCGGGCCAGGTGTTGCCGGCGGGCCAGCCGTCGAATGACCGCGCGGCAGCGAGCAATGCCAACGCCGGTGCGGCTTCACACACAGGCGCGCCGCCGCCTGCCGAACCGGCGCATGCCACCGCGACCAGCCCGCCGCCGACTTCTGATGCCGAGACTCAACCCACCGCGCCGGCAGACGGCGGCAAAGCGGTCAATCAAGTGCGCGACGCGGTCAGCCGTTGGAACGCGTCGCTCGAAGCGCGCAATCTCAACGCCCACATGTCTTACTACGCGCCACGCCTGCACACCTACTTCTTAAAGGACAATGTAGACCGCAATGCGGCGCGCGCCGAAGTGGCCGACACGCTCGCCAGATATGCAAAGCTCAAGATTCGCACCAGCCCGCTGGCCATCAGCGTTGATCCGTCGGGCAATCATGCGGTGGTGACCTTTGAGAAGAACTGGGACTTTCAAGGCAAACAGCCGTGGTCGGGCGCGGCGGTCGAGCGCGTGTGGCTCGACCGCCAGGATGGCCGCTGGCGCATCACCGGCGTGCGTGACTTGAAACAGCTTCGCTGAAGTCGCAGGGATGACTATGCTCATTGCTGAAGAGGTTCGGCAACAGACCGAAATGGAGGTCATCGTCAACGCCGGCTCAGGCACGGACGACAAAGATGGCGTGCAGCAAAAGCTCTCCGAGTTGTTCGCGGCAGCCGGCGTCGGGGCGCGCATTCGCGTAGCAAACAGCGGCGATGAGTTAATGAGGCTGGCGAAGCAGTCGGCGCAAGGCAGCGCGCAAACCATTGTCGCCGGTGGCGGCGATGGCACCGTGAGCGCGGTGGCGGCTCTGCTTGCCGGAACCGACAAGACGCTCGGCGTTTTGCCGCTCGGCACGCTGAATCATTTCGCTAAAGACATGCGCATCCCTCTCGACATCGCCGAAGCGGTGCGCAACCTGGCCACGGGCCGCCCCGTCCAGGTAGATGTCGGCGAAGTCAACGGCCACGTCTTCATCAACAATTCGAGCCTCGGCATCTATCCGAAGCTCGTGCGCGAGCGCGAGCGCAAGCAGCGGCAGGGCATGAGCAAGTGGCCGGCTTTTCTCATCGCCTTGATTACCGTGCTGCGCCGTTACCCGCTGGTCGGCGTTCGCCTGGTGGCCGACGATCAGGAGCTCATTCGCCGTACGCCGTTCGTCTTCGTCGGCAATAACGAGTACGAAACGTCGAGCTTCAAGATGGGCGGGCGCAGTTGTTTGGACGCGGGACGGCTGAGCGTTTACACCGCGCCGGTAAGGGGGCGCTTCGAGCTGCTCGCGTTATTCATCAAAGCGTTCCTTGGTCTGATCAGCGACCGCGACAACTTTGACTATCTCTGTACATCCGAGGTCTGGGTCGAAACGCGGCGGCGGCGTATGCGTATCGCGCTTGATGGCGAAGTCCTGCGCTTGCGCACGCCGCTACATTTTCGCGTCCGACCGGGCGCTTTGCGCGTCCTCGTTCCTGAAGAAAAAGAGAACGCCGGCGCGTGAGCGGGGAGAGCAACAATGCGCACGCTGGTTCATCTCAGTGACCTGCACTTTGGCCGCGTTGATCCGGCGATCATCGAGCCATTGATCGGAACCATAAACACGATCAAGCCTGACCTCGTCGCCGTGTCCGGCGACCTGACGCAACGCGCGCGCAGTGAACAGTTCCAACAGGCGCGAGACTTTCTCGACGCGCTGCCGGAGCCGCAGGTCGTCGTGCCGGGCAATCACGACATGCCTTTGCATAACGTCTTCGCGCGCTTCGCCACGCCGTTCGAGAAGTACCGGCGCTATATCGGCGACAACCTGGAGCCGGTCTATGAAGATGATGAGATGGTCGTAATGGGCATCAACACGGCGCGCCGGCTGACGATCAAAGACGGGCGGGTTAATCGCCGGCAGATCGCCGAGATGCGCGAGCGCCTGTGCGGCTATAGTGACGCGGTGATGAAGATCATCGTGACGCACCATCCCTTCGATTTGCCCGAAGGCGCGGCTGCCGGCGACCGTGTCGGGCGTGCGTTGCTGGCTTTAGAAGCGCTCGCCGAATGCGGCGCGGATATGTTTCTCGCAGGCCACCTGCACCTCGGCCACACCGGCAAGACGGCCATGCGTTACCCGGCGGGTGACCGCAATGCGATTGTCGTGCAGGCAGGCACGGCGACTTCGACGCGCGGCCGCGGCGAGCTGAATAGCTTTAATCTCATTCGCATTGAAGCCGACAACGTGGCGATTGAGCGGCTGGCCTGGCAAGTCGAGCGCCTCGCCTTCGCCGTCGCCACAGTAGACCGTTTCCGCAACACCCCTGCCGGCTGGGAGCGCCTGCCGGCGTCTCCTTAGCCGCATCGGCTTATTTGATTATTATCATGAAAAAAACGGGGAAAGCTTACTTCCCCAACTAAGCTTTCCCCGAAGGACGACAGCTCGTTTCCACACACAACCTCGAAGGAGAAATCACGTTAAGTTGCCTGAACGCTGATTGCTTGTCTGCCTTGCCATCTGCGGTCGCTGATCCTACCAAATTGTGCCCGGCGTCGCCCTCATCCGACGCCGGGCCGCCGAGAAATAGAATGCCGTTGATCTTCTTACCGCGCCCACGGTCGTCCGCTCGGTGACGCGCGGCTTAGTCGTGCAAAACGTTTCGTCTCCTATTGAGCCGGTATGCCGGTTATGATACAAAGGCTTCGCCGCGCAAAAATACACACGCGCCACCGCGCCGTAGCGCAGGCGACTCGAAGGGTGTCGGTAGTCTGAGCAACTTCCGTAAACTCACCTATAGAGATGAATAGGTGATGCTCAGGCGGCGGCGCGTGTGTTCAATGCTATTCGGTACACAGTAGCAGGTGGGGCGAGCCGCCCGCGATACGTTACCGTGCGCTATTTGTCTCCTAAGCGTGGTGTATATTACAGCGGAAGGAATCGCTTGTCAATACCTAAAAGTCGAAAAGATACTTTTAGGTAAGAAAAGAGGCAGAATGGAAAAACTCGGAGAGTACCTTGATCGCTTGATGCGCCAGAAAAATCTCACGCCCAAAGAGCTGGCCAGGCGGTGCAAGGTGACCGATAGCTACATCGGCAGAGTTCGCAAAGGCGCTTCCGGCAACCTCACGGTGCAGACCATGATGACGCTGGCCAAAGGGCTGGGCGTCAATGCCCACGATATCTTTACGGCGGCGTCGGGCATTCCGCCGGATGACGATGCCCCCATCGATCCGCTGCTGCTGCTGGATCATATGCAGAAGCTCATCCATGATCGCACCGGCATGGCCGTGCTGCGACAGTGGCTTGAGCTGTCGTCGAGCGAGCGACAGACGCTGCATGACTTCCTCGCCTACCTCAACGAACAGCCGCCTGAAGCCAAGGGCCGGCCACACAAGAAATGATTACTTGCGCCCGGCGGTCTCGGGAAAAACCTTGAGCGCGTACTTTAAAATCTTGCGCATCTGTTCTTCTTCGGCACGGTTTTCAGTGATCAGCTCGAGCAGTCGCATCGCCATTTCTTGCGCGCTCATCTCTTCGGGGGAAGGTTCGCGATGGCTGCTGTTCGATTCTTTGGCCATTTTGCTTTTCCAGTCCTCGTATTCGGTCTGGCTCGCCTGGACGATTGCAGGCCCGAGAGCCCGCGGCCCGGCGGTCCGGTCAATAGCGTAGACACTGTGGCGTGATGCGCTTTTATTGGCGAAACGGCTGAGCCAAACTTGTATCCCCTCAGGCTGCCGTAATCACTCGCTTCGCGCCACCCAGAATATGCAAAAGCCCGCAGCGATGCAAGCATAACCTCAACTCTTTCCTGCGCCGCTCGCTGCTGCGCCGCCGCCACGCGAGTCGCGGCGCGATTTGGCCGGCGGCTGCATAGACGCCGCGCCGCCGGTGGTTTATGCTTGTCTGGCTTTTGTCAAAACATCAATCGCATCTGGAGGAAGATCATGCGCACATACCGGCTGATTCGGACGACCGGTCTTTTAGCCGTCTTGTTCCTGTCATCGCATGCGCCCGCCCTGCTGGCTCAGGGCAACGGTAAAAGCAAGGGTGTGGACACGCAAGCCTTCGAGCGGCTTGAATGGCGCAGCATCGGCCCGGCCAATATGGGCGGGCGCACCGCCGACGTCGAAGGCGTTCCCGGCAACCCCAATATCGTCTATGCCGGCACGGCTTCAGGCGGCATCTGGAAGACGACCAACGGCGGCACCACCTGGACGCCGATCTTCGAGCGCCAGGGGACCATCTCGGTCGGCGACATCGCCCTTGAGCCGAACAACCCGGACGTCGTCTGGGTCGGCACCGGCGAATCCAACGTCCGCAACAGCGTGTCGTTCGGCGACGGCGTTTATAAGTCGAATGACGGCGGCAAGACATGGAAGCACATGGGCTTGCGCGACACCATGTACATCTCGCGCGTCCTCGTGCATCCGACGAATCCCGACACCGTCTATGTCGCGGCGCTCGGCCATGCCTTCGGGCCGAACGAAGAGCGCGGCGTCTTTATGACCACAGACGGCGGCAAGACCTGGCAGAAGACGCTCTACATCGATCCGCAGCATGGCGCCGCCGATATCGACATCGATCCGTCGAACCCGAACATCCTCTACGCCGCGATGTGGAATTTCGAGCGCAAGCCATGGACGTTCCACAGCGGCGACGAAAAAGGCGGCCTCTACAAATCGATTGACGGCGGGCGGACGTGGCAGAAGCTTACGAAGGGCTTGCCCAAGCTCATCGGCCGTATCGGCGTGCGCGTCGCGCCGAGCAACCCCGAAGTCGTCTACGCCATCACCGAAGCCAAAGACGGCACGCTCTATCGCTCGGATGACCACGGCGAGTCATTCAAGATGGTCTCGAAGCAGGCGAGCATCGTCTCGCGCGGCTTTTATTACACCAGAGTGCGCGTTGACCCGCAGAACGAAAATCGTGTCTATGCGGTGGCGTCGACGTTGTTCGTTTCGATAGACGGCGGCAAATCGTTCCGCCCCATCTCTGGCAAGACTCACGTTGATTTTCATGCCTTCTGGATCGATCCGAAAGACCCGAACCGCATGTGGCAGGGACAGGATGGCGGCATCGCCGTTTCTTATGATCGCGGCGAGCACTGGGAATACGTCAACAACATCCCGCTCGGTCAGTTCTATCAAGTGGCGGTAGACAATCGCCAGCCATTTTATAACGTCCACGGCGGCTTGCAGGACAATGGCGGCTGGACTGGCCCGAGCCGCACGCGCGAGCCGGCGGGCATCCTCAACGACGACTGGCGCATGGTGAACTTCGGCGACGGCTTCTTCGTCTTGAACCACGCGGACGACCCCGACCTCTATCTATCCGAATCACAGGGCGGCAACGTCGTGCGCACCAACTACCGCACACGCGAGCAGCAGCTGGTCACGCCGCAGCCATTCGATAATGGCGGCCCTGCCGGCGAGATGAAGTACCGCTTCAACTGGAATTCGCCGATCATCCAATCGCCGCATGACAAGAACACCGTCTGGTTCGGCGGCAACGTCATCTTCAAATCTACAGACTTCGGCAAGACGTGGCAGCAGGTCAGCCCTGACCTGACGACGAACAACCCCGAGCGCTTGAAGGATTCGGGCGGCCCTGTGGCCATCGAAAACACCGGCGCAGAGTATTACTGCACGGTCATCAGCCTCGCCGAATCGCCGGCGCAGGCGGGCGTCGTCTGGGCCGGCACAGACGACGGCAACCTGCAACTGACGACCGACGGCGGCAAGACGTGGTCAAACCTCGTCAAGAACGTCAAAGGCATCGGCGCCGATTCGCCGGTGTCGCACGTCGAGCCGTCGCGCGCCGGGGCCAACGTCGCTTATGTCGCCTTCGAGCGGCACATGTTCGACGACTTCCGGCCCTACATTTATAAGACCACGGATGGCGGCAAGTCGTGGACGAACATTGCCGGCAACCTGCCCGACCACGCTTACGTGCAGGTGGTGAAAGAAGACCCGAAGAATCCTTCGCTGCTCTACGCCGGCACCGAGCTTGGGCTATTCGTTTCTTACAGCGGCGGCAATACGTGGATGCCGCTCAACCTGAAAAACCTGCCGGCAGTCTCTGTGCATGACATTCTGATTCACCCGCGCGAAAACGACTTGATCCTGGCGACGCACGGGCGCAGCCTCTGGATATTCGACGACGCCACGCCGATTCAGCAGATGAGCGAGCAGATTGCCGCAAGCGATGCCCACCTGTTCGACATTCGCCCGGCAGTGCGTTTCACATCGCGCTTCACACGTTATGGCATTGGCGATAAAGTCTTCGCCGGCCCGAACCCGCCGTATGGCGCGTTGATCACTTATTACTTGAAGAGCAAAGTTGACGACAAGGCGGCCGTCAAAGTCGAAGTGCTGGACAGCAGCGGCAAGGTCATTCGCGAGATCAAGCAAGCGCCGAAGGACGCCGGCCTGAACCGCATCAGTTGGGACTTGCGTTACGAAGGGGCGCGCCTCCGCCGCGAGCCGCCGCCCGAAGAGGAGGCGTTCTTTGGTGGCCCGCGCGGCCCACAGGTCTTGCCCGGCACCTACACCATCCGGCTGACGGTTGGCGGCAAATCCTTAGAGAAGCGCGTCGAGGTGCGGCTTGATCCGACAGTCGAAACGGCGGCGGCGGACTTGCAGTCGCAGCTCGATTACGGCCTGAAGGCGCGCGACCTGCAATCGGCGGCGACCGACGCGCAACGCGCGCTCGACAGCATCAAGGAGCAGGTGCAGAACATTCAAAAGGTGGTCAAGGATCGCATGCCCGATGCGCCGAAGGAGTTGACCAAGGCGCTCGAAGATCACCTGAAGCAGGTCGAGGAGATGCAGAGCAAGCTGGCGCGGCAGGACAGCGGCGGGCTCGGTTTTGGCGGCAGGTCGGGGGTTGCCGATCAGATAGGCGGCTTCTTTGGGACGATTGACAGCGTCAACGCCGCGCCGACCGTCTATCAGCGCGAAGGCTTCACCGATTTGCAGACCAAGTTCCGCGCCCGCATGGAAGAGATTAACCGCTTCATCACCGACAATGTGGCGCAACTGAACGACACCCTGCGCCGCAACAACGCGCCGCCGGTGGTCGGCATTAAGCCGGTCGAAATCCCGCGCTGACCGCCGGCAGCGGGAAGAGAGACGCGGCGACGCAGAGACGCGGGGACGCGGGGACGCGGGGAAAGGAAGACAAGCAGTCAGTCTCTCTGTCTTTCCCTCGCCGCGTCGCCGCGTCTCTCTTTCTCTTAAGTGCGCTTGCGGCCCATCAGCGCGTCTACGCTCCAGACGCCGGAGCCGTGCGACGCGATGTAGAGGAAGAGGAAGCAGAAAAGCACCGCCAGCTCGCCGGCATTCAAGATCGGCAACGTCCCCCTCGGCGCGTGCTGAATGAAGTAAGCGAACGCCATTTCGCCCGAGGCAATGAAGGCGGCGATACTGGCGAACAAGCCGATGGCGATCAGCAAGCCGCCGACCAGCTCAATCACTCCCGCCGCTTTCAGCAAAGGGCTCAGTTCCATCGGTGGTTTGTTCGGCCAGCCCAACAGCTTTTGAGCGCCATGCATGGCGAACAGCAAGCCGGCGATGATGCGCAGCACGGCGTAGAGGTACGGCGAAAACCTTCCAAGCCAACGTGTCATTCATTATCTCCAAAGGAAAAGTTGGTGCACATCTCGGGTGCCTACGGATCGGCAAGATCACCGCGAGGATGCGTCACGGCTGCCGCCCGTTCAGGCCCCTGTGCTTTAGCCTGTGTGCAGTCTATGCGAATCGGCGCGGATTTCCAAAGCGTTTTTGCTAAGGCTGCGGGGCTGGTGCCGCGAGGTCTGCCATGCGACGGCGGAAGGCTTCATGCCGCTGCCTGGCTTTCTCCAGCAGGGCGGCGAATTCCGCATGGCTGCGGACGTTTTTCAGTAACGGGTCATTGGCGAAGTAGGAATAACAGAAGAAGCCTTGCTCAATGCTGCGGCTGAAGGCCCGCAAGGCGAGCTCCGTATTGCCGAGCGCGTCAAAGGCTTGCGCGAATTTATAGGCGATCTCGCCATCGCCGATGCCGGTCCGCGTGTTGGCCGCTTCCGCCTTCCGCAAAAGCCCCAGGCCCGCGCTCTTGTCTCCTTCAATCCCAAGTTTCAGCGCCCTGCCAATTTGCGAAACTACCCATGTGCCGTTGAGCTTGTAGGCGCGGTCGAAGTCGGCGGCGGCCAGTTGCAGGTCGTTCTGATAATAATGAGCCAGGCCGCGATAAAACGTCACGTACGCCGTTTCTTGAAGCGGCAAATTGCTCACGAACTTGTCGTACTGGCCTGTGTAGAGGTAGCTGTGAAAGACGTCCCTCTCGCGCTGCGGGTCTATGCGGATGGCGCGGTCGCTCTCGGCCAGCGATTCGTCGAGCAGGCCGGCGTAGCGATAGGCGTAGCTCAATTCCGAATGGGCGTTGGCGAGATTCGGATTGTCCGCGAGCAGGGCGAGCAAGTGCGGCACGGCTTCCTCGACCCGCCCGGTTTCGGTCAACAGCTTGGCGTACCACACACGCGTCTGGGCTTCATCGGGATCGAGTTCGAGCGCCTGTTGATAGTCGGCTTCGGCTTGTAATAGCTCGCGGTGGTCGCCGGAAAATTGCAGCGCGTTGATCTGATAAGCGCGCGCCAGGTAGGTCCAGCCCAATGCAAAATTCGGTTCGATCTGGACCGCCTCGTTGAGCAATTGGATGGCGTCGCGGTGGCGGTTGCCCGACATCAGGTAGCGGCTCCTGGCAAAGTCCGCCAAAGCGCGCGGATCGACCGGCACGCTGCGGTTGAGCCGCGCCCCTTCACGCTCGGTCAATTGCAGGCGCAGCCCCTTGACCACCTGTTGGGCGACGTAATCCTGAAGCTCGATCATCTTGCTCGACTGCCCTTTGATCGCTCCGCCCCACAACTGCGCTTTGTGCTCGACGTCAATGAGCTGTGCGTTGACCGTCAAGTCGTCGCCATCAACGATGTAGTTGCCCATCAGCAGGCAGTTGACATTTAACTGCCGCGCCACTTCTTCAGGCTCGACATCCATGTTGGCATAGCGCTCGACGTAAGGCGTCGGGCTGACGATGAGGGAACTGATCAGACCGAGTTTGTTAATCACCGAATCGGCGAGCGCCAGCCCGTAATCATACGGCTGGCCGCCCGGCCCTTTGTTGACGAACGGCAGCACGGCGAGCCTTTGAGTTCTCCCGCCGCGCGCCGGCGCTTTGCGCGGCCAGATCGTATAAGCGAGGACGGCCAACGCCACAACGATTGCCGCGACAATGAGCGTTTTCGGTTTGGTGAAATAACTTATAAGCGTCGGCGCGGTCGGGCGCTGGCTGGCAGACGCTGAGGCCGCCACGGAAGCGGCTGTAGCGGCCTGGCCTGCCGGCGCTGAGTCGCCCGCAAGCGGCATGGCGGGCGTCAGGTTCAGCTCGACTTCGTCGTTGAATTCGCGCACCGCGGCGGCGAAGCGGTAGCCGCGCCGCGGCAGCGTTTCGATATACTGGCCGCCGCCCGCCTGCTCGCCGAGCGCTTTGCGCAACATCGAAATGTGCACGGCAAGGTTGGCTTCTTCGACGAAGGCGTCGGGCCAGATCTGCTCCATCAACTCTTCTTTGCTGAACGAGCGCCCGGCCTGCCGCACCAGCACGAGCAGCATCTCGAAGGCTTTCGGGGCGAGCGCCACGGTTTGTCCGGCGCGCCGCAAAGTGCGCTCGTCTTCATCGAGGATGAACGCCTCGAAGGCGTAGCCGTGTCGTGGCCGTTTCTCGCTCGCTGCCTTCATACCGTCTCGCCGCCGGATTAAAAGAACGCCTGGCGGAATTGCTCTTGCCGCGCCCGCGCTTTCTCCATCAACGCGGCGAACTCGGCCTCGCCGCGCAACGGCGTCAGCAGCGGGTCGCTCATGAAAAAGGCATAGCAGAAGAAGCCCTGCTCGATGCTGTGGCGCAGCACGCGCAAAGCCGATGCCCGGTCGCCGAGCGCGGCGTAGGCTTGCGCGACTTTGTAAATGCCTTCGGCATCGCCGACGCCACTCTGCTCGATGCCGTGCTCGACATTACGCAACAAATCAAGCCCCGCTGCCAGCTGGTTGTGGATGGCGTAGCTCAACGCCTTGCCGATCTGCGTATACAACTGCGGTTCGGTTTCGTAGGCGCGATCAAATTCGGCTGCGGCGCGCTCCCAATTCTTCATGTAATAGTTGCCCAGGCCGCGGTAAAAAATCAGAAAGGCGTTGTCATCGCTGGCCGGCAGGCTGGCGAGAAATTTCTCGTACTGGCCGGTGTAGAGATAACTGTTGAAGGCCGAGCTGCCGGCTTTAACCAGCGGGTCGAGGGCGCGGGCGCGCTCGCCTTCCTCAACCGATTCCGCAAGCATGCCGGCGAAGCGATAGGCGTAGCCGAGCTCCCAGTGCGCTTCGGCATGGTTCGGATTGGCGGTCAGCAAGCGCCTGAGCAGAGGCACCGACTGTTCAACGCGGTTGGTGTCGGTGAAGAGGTTGGCTTTGAAGATGACCGCTTCCGTCAGGTCAGGGTTGAGATTGAGCGCCTGGTCGTAGGCCGCCTGGGCGCTCAGATGCAGATCGCGACCGCGCAGCTTGAACGACGCCGCGGCGTTGCGCGCCCGGCCCAGATGCGCCCAGGCGAGCGCGAAATTCGGGTCGAGCCGTACGGCTTCTTCGAGCAGCGGCACGGCGGCCATGAAATTGTTGTTCAGGTAGAGGTCGCGGCCTTGCAGGTAAAGTTCGTAAGCCTGCCGGTTTTCCGTGCCTTTCTGCTTCAGGGCCTCGGATTCATCGAAGCTCAGCTTCATCTGCAAGCGGTCAACGATACTAGCGGCAACCTGCTCATGGACTGCCGGCAGTTTGTCATAGCGGGTGTCGAGCGGCAGCCGCGCCAGAATCTCGCCTTTATTGGCATCGATCAACTGCACGGTGATGCGCAGCGTATCGCCTTCCTTGAGATACGTGCCGGTCATCAGCGTGTCGACATTCAACTCGGCGGCGGCGCGCTTCGGATCAATATTGGCGCCGGCATACTTCTTGACGTAAGCCGAGGGGCGGACGATGAGCGAGCGGATGCCGCCAAGTTTGGTGGTGATCGAATCGGCCAGCGAGCTGCCAAGAAAATCGGTGGCGGCGTTCGGGTTGAGATTGCGAAATGGCAGGATGGCTAGCCGGCGCGGCTGCGCGTTTGCCTTGGCGGTCGGGCGCGACAGCATGACGTAGCCGGCGGCGACCGCGATCAAGACAAGGGCGGCGGCGATGAACAGCGTTTTGCGCCGCAGGCCGCGCCCTCCCGCGCCGGCGCCAGCCGCCTGGGCGGTGACGGCGGGCGCGGCGTGATCTCCGCCGGGCGCGGCGCGGTCTGCGCCCGGCGGCGCAATCGTTGGTGTGGGCGGTAGCGCCGCTTCGCTCGTCGGGCCATTCTGCGCGGCGGCGTTGATTGCGGATTCTTCCGGGCCGCCCGTCGTGGCGGCGCCCGTCGGCACCTCCGAATTCGCGCCGGCCTGCACGGGCGCGGCAAAGCGGTATCCCTGACGCGGCACCGTCTCGATATAGAGGCCGCCATCGGGACGCTCGCCGAGCGTCTTGCGCAAGGCCGAGATCATCACCGCGAGATTGGCTTCGCCGGCTTCGCCCGCCGGCCAGATGCGCTGGATCAATTCGCCCCGCCCCATCACGCGCCCGCCGCTCTCGACCAGCGCCAGCAAGGCTTCAAACGCCTTAGGCGGCAGCGACACCGCCCGCGCGCCGCGCTGCAAACGGCGCGCGGCGGGGCTTAAGCGAAACCCGCCGAATTCATAAAAGCCTTCTGCTTCTAACGACATAAAGGCCCCTGCCGAGCATTTAGAAGATTATTTAGCGACTCTTAAAGACTTAAATATCGCCGTGCGGTTATCGTCCGCGGCGTGGAAAGGTGCTGGCGTCGGGTTGCAGTGAGAACAAGGTGCCCGGCGCCGGCGCCAATTATATGCCGGGTCCACATCGGTGACAAGGATATGGTTACAGACGACGGCAAAGGCAGCAGATTGATCAGCGCCATACGGCGCGCCGGCACGGCGCCGGCCTCGCGCCTCGCCTTCGCCGTCCTCATGTGGCTCGCCGCCGCACAGGCTGACGCGCCGGCGCGCCCGCCGCAGGCGGCGCCGCTCGACCTTCAGATCACGCAGGTGACGCGGCTGGCGCAGGCCAACCCGCAGGCGGCCACAGATGTCGAGGTTCGCTGGACGGCGCGCGTGCCGCAGGCGACGACGCTCGACGGCTTCGATGTGCTGCTCGAAGTCCGCTACAGCGATGGCGCGCGCGCCAGCGCCCGCGGCGACGCGCTCAAGGCGACGGCGCGCTCGGTGACGCTACAGGTCGCCTCGCACCCGAAGGCCAACCCGGCGGCGGCGCTCAAAACTTTCCACGTCAGCCTGCGGGCGCGCTTCAAAAACAGTCTCTCGGCGAGTGGTTCACAAACCGTAGTCAGAGACGGTTCATTTTAGTAGGCATCATTACAGCGGCCTCCGGGCGCGCTGGCTTGATCGCAGGATGTCCGCAGCGGACTTTCTAAACATTAATTTCAGTTCGAGAAGGAGAGACCCATGAAGAAGAGCCTGTTGATTGCGACTTTGATGTTCACCCTGACCGCCGGCTTCGCTGGCGTGCCCGCGGCCAGCGCCCAGGACTGCAATGTGCCGACGGCGGTTTCCAGTCTGGTCAAGCAACTGCGCGACGAGTGCAAGAAGCTGGAAGGCGACCAGGCCAACACCAGCACCTGCACGTCCAAGCGCGCCAGCTTCTTGAAGATGGTAGACGCCTGGAATCGTCTGGTCAGCGGCAGCTCGCTGCAAATCGGGCCGCGCGATATGGAGTTCGGCGTGGCGCAGACCGGCAACCTGCTCGCCCCCGCCGACCGCCGCTTCATTAGCCAGATCATCGAGCCCGAAAAAGGCGTCACCGTCAGTGTCAAGAAGCGTGATGACGGCAGAGCCGATTGCATCGTCAACATCTGCGCCGTTGATCTCAACACCGGCGCCGAGACCAAGCTGTCGAGCGACACCATAAACGGCAACGCCGCGGTCGGCACGGAGGTCAAGCGCACCTTCGCCGCCTCGCAGGTGGGCAACAAGATCGTCATCGTCCGCCTCGATGGCAAAGGGGTTGGCACACGCTTCCCCTACACCTTCACCGCCACCAAGAACTGATCACGCGCAGACGCCACCTCAAGGCAGGGCGACCACACAGACCCGCCGCCCTGCCAATTTATCAACCGCGGTTTCGCTTAAATGAAATCAACCTGAGGAGAATTTATGAAAACGCAAAGATCGAATCGTCGC
The DNA here is from genome assembly GCA_035275065.1 of Blastocatellia bacterium. NCBI lineage: Bacteria > Pseudomonadati > Acidobacteriota > Blastocatellia > Blastocatellia bacterium. The sequence continues at coordinate 48,642 of DATENM010000064.1, read as the reverse complement.
ACAGCCATCTCGGCGCTCCTGGCGCTGGCCTTACTCATCGCTCAGAGCTTCGCGCTCTCGACCCGCGCTGCCGGCCCGGACGTTGACCTGTCGAACGAGCAGCGCAACGTCAGCAGCTTTCTCAACGACCTGAGCCAGCTCGACGCCCTCGTCAGCTCGGCCACAGGTCCGCAACTGACGCCGCAGCTCAGAGCCCGTCTGGCGACGCAGGGCGACACCGTCAAGCGCCGCATCGCCGACTTCCAGAACGACATCCGCGCCGCGATCACCAAGCTGAAGGCCGCGGGTCTCTACGAAAGCCTTGACCAGCGCGCCCTGGCCAGGGTGCGGAGCGCCAAGCTGCGCAGCTTCATCCAGGAGCATGGCGGCGCGAGGAAGGTGCTGGAGTCTGCCATCGTCGTGATTGCCGAGCTTCGCGGCGACATTGACCAGACGCTCAGGGACTTGAACGCGCACGCCGGCGCGCAGACGATCAACGAGCTTGACCTCGCAAACGGCTCTGCGAGCCAGTTTCAAGGCTACCGAGTGATCCGCGCCGGCTACCACCCGGAGCCGGCATTCGGCAAGTTGAAGCAGGTCTTCAAGTGTCTGGTATCGGCAGGCGCCTACCTCCTTGCTTCGAGCAAGGAGAACAACGGGGCGGCGGTGCAGACCACCGAAGAGGCGTTCGACAAGAACTGCTAGAGGCCCAGGCCAACGCGGCGCGGCGACCCGTGTCAGCAAGACACCGTCGCCGCGCCGCCCCGTTCACCGCCAGATTGAGGGATTCATCATGACCAGGCAGAGAAGAGCATCTTTATCACCGCGCCATCCGCTGCATCTGGCATGGATGACATTGATGGCGCTGGCCGTGGCCTGCGCCGGTGGCGGGTGGTTCGGCGTCCGCGCCCAGGATGGCAGCGCGACGGCACGTCCGGCGCTCGTCGTGACGCCGGGCTTCAGCGGCGACCAGACGCTCGCGGCAGATTCGCTGATCGAGTTAAGTTTGAACCGCCCGCTCGGCAAAGACGAAGGCCGCGTCGCGCTGTTCATCGGCCAGATGGATGTCACCAGTCTTTGCGCGATTGGCGAAACGTCGCTGCATTACGGGCCGAAGCTCGTGCCGCTGTCTTCAGGACAATCGCTGTTGACGGTCTACCTGGTGCCGCCCGAAGGCGCCTGGCGCGAAGTGGCTCGTTTCACCCTGCGCGTCGAAGAGAAAAAGAACGAGAGCGCCGATACAAAAATTGCCGCGACGGCGGCTAAGCCAGCGACCGCCGCGGCTCAAGCCGGCTCGCCCGCCCAGCAACCCGCGACTGCCGAGACCGCTAGGCCGGCGACTAAACATTTCGGATTCGATAAGCTCGTTCTCACCCCGGCGCTGGTCATTGGCATTAAATCGCAGCCGGCGCAGTCGAACTTTCCGCTGACGGCGCGGCCCGACCGTCCGACCTTCACCGATCTGACCATGCAGGGCAGCATCAAGAGTGAGGCGGGGCGCGGCCTCTTCGGCTCGCAGTCGCAGTTTGATTTCGTCGGCGCGAGCTTTCAGAAAGAGGCGCTGCGCTTCGGCCAGCTCGGCGAGCGCGCGCCGCAGGTAGACCTCGCCAGTTACCTGATGCAGATTCAAATCGGCAAGGTGAAATATCAAGCCGGCCACTTTTCATTCGGCACGCTGCGCCACCTGATGAGCAGCTTTTCGAGTCGCGGCCTGATGGTCACCGTGCCGATTGCCGGCCGGGGCGACCTCTCGTTGGCGGCGATGAACGGCAGCAGCGTCGTCGGCTTCGGCAACTTCTTCGGCCTCGACAAGCGCCGCCATCAACTCTTAAGCGGCACGCTCGGCTGGGAGTTTTTACAGAAGCGACCGGGCGGCTTGCGCTTCGAGGCCGGCATGCTGGACGGCTGGCTGCAACCGGTCAACGGCTTCAGTCAGGGAAGCATCAACGACGCCGAGCGCAGCCGCGGCATCGCCTTCCGCGTGCTGGCGAGTGACGCGGCGCAGCGCTTCAAGATCGATAGCGGCCTGACGCGCAGCCTGTTTGTTAATCCGGCGGATGCGCTGCTCAACCAGACGGCCAACGTCAAACCGTTGCCGGCGCTGACCCGCAACGCCCGCTTTCTGGATGCCTCGGCGCAAGTCATAAAGGATAAACCGATCACCAAAGAGAAGAAGGCCAATCTGACTTTCGGCTTTCGCCACGAGCGCGTTGACCCGCTGTTTCGCAGCCTCGGCGCGTCTGTGCAGGCCGACAAATTTACAAGCGAGCTGTCGGCAGTCGCCAACCTCGGCGATTTCAATGCGCAGTTCACTCACGCGCGATTCAACGACAACCTGGCGAACATTCCTTCGATACTGAAGTCGCTGACGCGCGCCAACACTTTGACCGTGGGCGTGCCGTTGGCGGCGTTCTTCAGTGATCCGCAAAAGCCTTCGCCGCTGTGGCCGCGGCTCTCTTACACCTTCAATCAGATACATCAATTCGGCGCGGCGATTCCCGTACGCGGCGGCTTCGAGATTGACCGCGGCGCCATCCCCGATCAGGTCGCCACCAGTCAAGCCTTCACCGCCGACTGGCAGGTTCAGAAGCTGCGGCTCGGCTATCGCCTGAATCACTCGTTGCAGGACAACCGGCAGCCGGGCTTTGCGCAAGCCGACCTGGCCGGGCTGGTTAATGGCTTCAACATCGGGCTGGCGGCGAGCGGCGCGCTCGATCTTGGGCTCGATATCAACGACGAGCGTGCGGACAATCGCGGCGCGCGAACCCTCGATCACACCCTGCGGCTGGCGCCGACGATGAACTGGCGAATGAATAAACGGATGACCTTTGCCTCGAACTTCTCGACGACGCGGGCTGCCGACGAAGCCCGCACCAAACGCAACCGCAATATCGAATTCGACTTGCAGTGGACCTATCAATTCGGCTTCGAGCGCGACCGCCTGCGCAGGCTGCAAGGGCAATTCTTCACGCGCTATGCCAACCGCTACGCCTTTACGCGCAACTTCCTGGTTGTGCAAAGAGACTTGCAGAAGACGCAGATTGTCAACATGGGGTTGAGCCTCAACTTTTTCTGAGATCGCATGCGACCGCCATTCAACTCTCCGATCAACGTAGTCGTCAGGAGAAATCATGAAACGATTTGTCATCATCACGACATTCATTTTGGCGCTGGCTGTGAGCGCGGCAGCGCAGGAGATCAAGGTGTCGCCGTCGAGCGTCAACGCTTACTCGCAGGGCGCGACCAGCGCATTCCTGAGCTTCAGCAATGTCGTCAACCGGCGACCGGCTGACGCCTGCTTTTGCGGCGAGCTGGTGTCTGCGTCCCCCGACCTCGGCATGCGCTGCCGACCGGGCACAGAGTTCGGCTGCCTGCCGGTGCGCTACGATCAATCGAGGCTCGCCGGCAATGGCAGTTACACGGACATTATGTCTGTGCCGGCGGCGGTCGCAAGACGGGCTTACCTGGATGCGGCGGGCGGCGCCGAAGCGACTTTCTTTTATGTGCGCCGTTTCGTCAGCACCGCCGGCGGCCCTGACGAGTTCGTGCCGGTGACCATCAGGCTGGCGGGCAATGGCGTGGCCTCGCCTTTTTCGATCACCAACGTGAAGCTGAGCTGGGGCGTTGACAAGCCTGTGCTGCTGATCAACAGCGACGAGCGGCTGCCGGCGATTAAGGCTGAGATCACTTACACCGGCAGCGGGCGGCTCACGGGCCGCTGGGAGATCGTCAAGCCCGGCGAAGCCTTGCCCGACGGGCGTGACCTGTTGACCGAAGCGACGCTGCCTGTAGCCGAGCGCGGATTGCAGCGCCGCTTTACGGAGTTGAGCCGCTTCAATATCTTTTTGCCGCCGGTCGGGCGCTTCACCATGCCGGGGCCTGAAGGCTGGCGCGTGCCGAGCCACATCGAGGGCTTATACGTCGTATTGCTCAGAATCGAAGCCGCTGACGATGCCAACCCGGCCTCGCTCGCCACCGCCACCGCGACCGGCGGCGTCGCCGGCTTTGCCATGCCTGTGCTGCGCTATTACGTCGGCGGCAGCAGCGGCGCGACGGCGGCGGGGACGACGCCCGCCGATCCGTTGCTTCCGGCAGACGGGGCGCGCTTTGCCGCCGGCGCATCGGCGGAATTCAACTGGACGCCGGTCGCGGGCGCGGTCTTCTATCGTCTTGACATCGAAGACGAGCAATCACAACCCCTGCTGTCAGCGATCTTGCTTGCCGGCACGCAGCAGTACCGCGCCCCGTCATGGCTCGGCGAGCGGGCGGCGGGCAGCGCCCTGCGATGGCGCGTCAGGGCTTTCGATGCGTCGAATAGCTTGCTGAATGAGACGCCGAAGCGCACCCTTCGCCTGGCCGCCGCTGTGCGATAGGCGGAGAGAAAAGGTTTTTACATCGCCTTTCATTTTGCCGGACCTGGCCCGGCCCAGCGCGCCACAGCGGGTCACACGGTTGGCCAGCGACCGTCGTATTTGCTCGTCAGTCGCCCCGCACTAATTTTCGGAATCAAAGGCTGGTCATGGTGGCCAGCCTTTTAAATTTGGGTTTTCAAGTGCGGGATAACTGAGTATTATGGTGACGTGGACTCGATAGCCAGGCCGCCGGGCAAAGGCCCGAGGCTTCAATCCTCCGTTTATTCAAGAACTTGATGTCATGTAGGGGAATCGTTCCAGACCCGCGTGTCTTCTGCCTTTTAACGGACTCCTACATCACCCCATAACCCGGCGCGTTGCGCCCCGGCTGTCGCTCTACATCCGCGGGCGCTTCTTCACGAACCCATTGCAGTCCATGCGCCGGGCTGCATCCTCTTATTGTGCAAGGGAGATCAACAATGGCTAGCACGGCAAGCGAGGCGCTTAATACCGGCGCGTTGGATACACGCCTATTACTGCGGACGTTGATGGCGGTCAAGAAGGGCGACTTTTCGGTTCGCCTGCCGGACGACCAGACCGGCGTTGCCGGCAAGATCGCCGATACGCTCAACGAAATTATTGAAATGAATGAGCGCATGGCCAGCGAGCTACAGCGCATGAGCCTGGTGGTTGGCAAGGAAGGCAAGATCACGCAGCGCGCGACGGTGGGCAATGTCAGCGGCTCGTGGGCGAAACAGATTGACTCGCTCAACAGCATGATTTCGGATCTCGCGCAGCCGACGACGGAAGTGTCGCGGGTCATCGGCGCGGTTGCCAAAGGTGACCTGTCGCAGACGATGGCGCTTGAGATCGAGGGCCGCCCCTTGAAAGGCGAGTTCCTGAAAACCGCAAAGATCGTCAACACGATGGTTGACCGGCTCGGCTCGTTCGCCTCTGAAGTCACGCGCGTCGCCCGCGAAGTCGGCACCGAAGGCAAACTCGGCGGCCAGGCGCAGGTTAAAGGCGTGTCGGGAACGTGGAAAGACCTGACCGACTCGGTCAACCTGATGGCCGGCAATCTGACGGGGCAGGTGCGTAACATCGCCGAAGTCACAACGGCGGTTGCTAACGGCGACCTGTCGAAGAAGATCACCGTCGATGTGAAGGGCGAGATTCTTGAGCTGAAGAACACCATCAACACGATGGTGGACCAGCTCAGCTCGTTCGCATCGGAAGTCACGCGCGTCGCCCGCGAGGTCGGCACCGAAGGTAAGCTCGGCGGCCAGGCCATCGTCAAAGGCGTCGCCGGTGTCTGGAAAGACTTAACGGATAATGTGAACCTGATGGCCGGCAACCTGACCGGGCAAGTGCGAAACATCGCTGATGTAACAACCGCCGTGGCCAATGGCGATTTGTCGAAGAAGATCACGGTGGATGTGCGCGGCGAAATTCTTGAGCTGAAGAACACGATCAACACGATGGTGGACCAGCTTAACTCGTTCGCTTCCGAAGTCACCCGCGTCGCGCGCGAAGTCGGCACCGAAGGCAAGCTCGGCGGGCAAGCGGTGGTTAAAGGCGTTTCGGGAACGTGGAAAGACCTGACCGACTCGGTCAACTTCATGGCTAGCAACCTGACGGGGCAGGTGCGTAACATCGCCGAAGTCACAACGGCAGTCGCAAACGGCGACCTGTCGAAGAAGATCACGGTAGACGTGAAGGGCGAGATTCTTGAGCTGAAGAACACCATCAACACGATGGTCGATCAGCTCGGATCATTTGCCTCGGAAGTCACGCGCGTCGCCCGCGAGGTCGGTACGGAAGGGAAACTCGGTGGCCAGGCCGAGGTCAAAGGCGTGTCGGGAACCTGGAAAGACCTGACAGATAACGTCAACGCGATGGCCGGCAACTTGACGGGGCAGGTGCGTAACATCGCCGACGTGACGACCGCCGTAGCAAACGGGGACCTATCGAAGAAGATCACCGTCGATGTGAAGGGCGAAATCCTTGAGCTGAAGAACACGATCAACACGATGGTTGACCAGCTCAACTCGTTCGCCTCCGAAGTCACGCGCGTCGCCCGCGAAGTCGGCACCGAAGGCAAGCTCGGCGGCCAGGCGCAGGTTAAAGGCGTGTCGGGAACGTGGAAGGATTTGACGGATAACGTCAACGCGATGGCCGGCAACCTGACTGGCCAGGTGCGTAACATCGCCGAAGTCACAACGGCAGTCGCAAACGGCGACCTGTCGAAGAAGATCACGGTAGACGTGAAGGGCGAGATTCTTGAGCTGAAGAACACCATCAACACGATGGTCGATCAGCTCAGCTCGTTCGCATCGGAAGTCACGCGCGTCGCGCGCGAGGTCGGCACCGAAGGCAAGCTCGGCGGCCAGGCCATCGTCAAAGGCGTCGCCGGTGTCTGGAAGGATTTGACCGACAACGTCAACCTGATGGCCGGCAACCTGACTGGCCAGGTCCGTAACATCGCTGATGTAACAACCGCCGTGGCCAATGGCGATTTGTCGAAGAAGATCACCGTCGATGTGCGCGGCGAGATTCTTGAGCTAAAGAACACCATCAACACGATGGTCGACCAGCTCAACTCGTTCGCCTCCGAAGTCACGCGCGTCGCCCGCGAGGTCGGCACCGAAGGCAAACTCGGCGGCCAGGCTGATGTGCGCGGCGTGGCTGGCACGTGGAAAGACCTGACCGACTCGGTCAACTTCATGGCTAGCAACCTGACGGGCCAGGTCCGTAACATCGCCGACGTGACCACGGCAGTCGCTAATGGCGACCTGTCGAAGAAGATCACCGTCGATGTGAAGGGCGAGATTCTTGAGCTGAAGAACACGATCAACACGATGGTCGATCAGCTCAGCTCGTTCGCCTCCGAAGTCACGCGCGTCGCCCGCGAGGTCGGCACGGAAGGCAAACTCGGCGGACAGGCCGATGTGAAGGGTGTGGCCGGCGTTTGGAAAGACCTGACCGACAACGTCAATCTGATGGCCGGCAACCTGACCGGGCAAGTGCGAAACATTGCTGACGTAACAACTGCGGTCGCAAACGGTGACCTATCGAAGAAGATCACGGTGGACGTGCGCGGCGAAATCCTTGAGCTGAAGAACACGATCAACACGATGGTTGACCAGCTTAACTCGTTCGCATCGGAAGTCACGCGCGTCGCCCGCGAAGTCGGCACCGAAGGCAAACTCGGCGGGCAAGCGGTGGTTAAAGGCGTGTCGGGAACGTGGAAAGACCTGACTGATTCAGTAAACTTCATGGCCGGCAACCTGACGGGGCAGGTGCGTAACATCGCCGCAGTTACTACGGCAGTCGCAAACGGCGACCTGTCGAAGAAGATCACCGTCGATGTGAAAGGTGAAATCCTTGAGCTGAAAAACACGATCAACACGATGGTGGACCAGCTCAACTCGTTCGCCTCCGAAGTCACGCGCGTCGCCCGCGAGGTCGGCACGGAAGGGAAACTTGGCGGCCAGGCCGAAGTCAAAGGCGTCGCCGGTGTCTGGAAAGACCTGACCGACAACGTCAACTTCATGGCGGCGAACCTGACCACACAGGTGCGCGGCATCGCCCGCGTCGTCACCGCCGTCGCTAACGGTAATCTGAAACGCAAGCTGACGGTCGAAGCGCTGGGCGAAATCGCCGAGCTTTCCGACACGATCAACAGCATGATCGATACGCTCGCCACCTTTGCCGATCAGGTGACGACCGTGGCCCGCGAGGTCGGTATCGAAGGCAAGCTCGGCGGCCAGGCAAACGTGCCCGGTGCCAGCGGCACGTGGCGCGACCTGACCGATAACGTCAACCGCCTGGCAGCCAACCTGACTACACAGGTGCGCGCCATTGCCGAAGTCGCCACCGCCGTTACCAAGGGTGACCTGACGCGTTCGATTACGGTCGAAGCGGCGGGCGAAGTCGCGGCCTTGAAGGACAACATCAACGAGATGATCCGCAACCTCAAGGACACGACGCGCAAGAACACCGACCAGGACTGGCTGAAGACCAACCTGGCGAAGTTCACCCGCCTGCTGCAAGGCCAGAAAGATTTGATGACGGTGTCGCGCTTGATCCTTTCCGAGCTTGCGCCGCTGGTCAGCGAACAACACGGCGCTTTCTATATCTCCGAGAATGGCGACCAGAACCCGGCGCTGAAGCTGCGCGCCAGCTACGCTTACAAAGAACGCCGCGGCCTGTCGAACCAGTTCCGCCTCGGCGAAGGGCTGGTCGGGCAGTGCGCGCTTGAGAAGGAGAGAATTCTCATCACCGACGTGCCGGAAGATTATGTGCGCATCAACTCCGGCCTCGGCGAATCTTTGCCGATGAACATCGTCGTCCTGCCGGTGCTGTTTGAAGGACAGGTCAAGGCGGTCATCGAGCTGGCTTCGTTCCATCACTTCAGCGACATCCACCTCGCCTTCCTCGATCAGCTCACCGAATCGATTGGCATCGTCTTGAACACCATCGAAGCCAATATGCGGACGGAGGAGCTGCTGACGCAGTCGCAGTCGCTGACACAGGAGTTGCAGGTGCGCCAGCAAGAGCTGACCGAGACCAACAAGCGGCTGGAGCAACAGGCCAAGTCGCTGCAAGCTTCCGAAGAGCTGCTCAAGAAACAGCAGGAAGAGTTGCAGCAGACCAACGAAGAACTGCAAGAGAAGGCGCGATTGCTCAGCGAGCAGAAGAACGAAGTCGAGCGCAAGAACCGCGAGATCGAAAACGCCCGCCGGGCGCTCGAAGAGAAGGCCGAGCAGTTGTCGATCACCTCGAAGTACAAATCCGAGTTCCTCGCCAATATGTCGCACGAGCTACGCACGCCGCTCAACAGCATGCTGGTGCTGTCAGAGCTGCTGGCCGAAAACAAGGACGACAACCTGAGCGAGAAGCAGATCGAGTTCGCGCAGACGATCCATTCCTCGGGCGCTGACCTGCTGGCGCTGATCAACGAGATTCTCGACATGTCGAAGATCGAGTCGGGGACGGTGGATGTCGAAGTCAACGACGTTCCCTTCGACAACCTGCGCGAGTCTTTGGAGCGTGCCTTCAAGCCGGTCGCCGAGACCAGGGGGCTGGAATTCACTGTCGATCTCGACCCGCAGTTGCCGCCGTTTATGCGCACGGACGCCAAGCGTTTGCAGCAGGTCTTGAAGAATCTGCTGTCGAATGCCTTTAAGTTCACCCACGAAGGCAGCGTCCGGCTGCGTATCGAGGAAGCGACGCAGAGCTGGGTCTTTGACAACGAGGTGCTCAACCGCGCGGCGCGGGTGCTGGCGTTTTCGGTCATTGACACGGGCATCGGCATCCCCGCCGACAAGCACCGCATCGTCTTTGAGCCCTTCCAGCAGGCCGACGGCACGACGACGCGCAAGTACGGCGGCACCGGGCTGGGACTGTCAATCAGCCGCGAGATCGCCAGCCTGCTCGGCGGCGAGATTCGCATGTCGAGCGCGCCCGGCGAAGGCTCGACCTTCACGCTCTACCTGCCGCTCTACTTTACGCCAATCCCGGGAAGGGGCGAGGGCAATGGCTCAAGTCAGGCCGACCTCGAGATGTCGCGGCGGTCGAGCCTGGCGCGCTCGGGCGAGTCGCTGGTCAGCAGCGCCGCCGACCCGCTGCTCAACCTCGACTCGTCGCTGCTGTTACAGGTTGATATTGCCGACGACCGCGAGCAGATCGAAGCCGGCGACCGCGTCTTGCTGATCGTCGAAGACGACACCAACTTCGCGCGCATCCTGCTCGACCTGGCGCGCGAGAAGGGCTTCAAGGGGATTGTCGCATCGCGCGGCGACGCGGCGCTGGCGCTGGCCAAGAAGTTCACGCCCGACGCCATCACGCTCGACATCCGCCTGCCGGTGGTCCACGGCCTGGCGGTGCTCGACCGCTTGAAGCATGACCCGGCGACACGCCACATCCCCGTGCATATCATCTCGCTGATGGAAGATCACCATGTCGGCTTGAAGATGGGGGCGCGCGTCTACCTGAAGAAACCTGTGACCAAGGAAGGGCTGACCGATGCCTTGAGCAATATCAAGAGCTTCATCGAGCGGCCCGCCCGGCGGTTGCTGGTCGTCGAAGACAACGACGTGCAGCGCAACGCCATCGTCGAGCTGATCGGCAACGGCGACGTGCAGACGACGGCGGTGGCGAGCGGCGAAGAGGCGCTGTCGGCGCTCAAAGAGACGGCCTACGACTGCATGGTCTTAGACCTCGGATTGCCGGGAATGAACGGCTTCGAGCTGATCGAGCGGGTGAAGTCCGAGGTCGGCTCAATCGATTTGCCGATCATCGTCTACACCGGCAAGGAGCTGTCGAAGTCCGAAGAGACCGAGCTAAAGCGCGTTGCCGAAACCGTGATCATCAAAGACGTGAAATCGATGGAACGCTTGCTCGATGAGACGGCGCTCTTCCTGCACCGCATCGAGGCCAACTTGCCGGAGCCGAAGCGGCGCATGCTCGAGCAACTGCACATGACCGATTCGGTGATTGCCGGCAAGAAGGTGCTGGTCGTTGACGACGACATCCGCAACATCTTCGCCATCACCAGCGCCCTCGAACGCCACCAGATGGAGGTCGTCTACGCCGAAAACGGCAGGGGGGCCATCGAGCTGCTCGAATCAACGCCGGATGTTGATGTCGTGCTGATGGACGTCATGATGCCGGAGATGGACGGCTACGAGGCGATGAGCGAAATCCGCGGCAAGGCGCAGTACAAGTCCCTGCCGATCATCGCGCTGACCGCGAAAGCCATGAAGGGCGACCGCGAGAAGTGCATCGAGGCGGGGGCCTCGGATTACATCACCAAGCCGATTGACATCGCGCAGCTTTTGTCGCTGCTGCGCGTCTGGCTGTACAAATAGCAGGGGAGGTGACGAGTGACAAGTGACAGGTGACAAGACGATGTGACTGCGCTTCCCGACACGGCATGGGTAGCGTAGTTCTTCTCGTCACTTGTCACCTGTCACTTGTCACTGATCGTTATGAATTGGTCGAGCACAAAGATGAGTCAGCGCGAGAGCGATCCGGACATTGAGGATATCGAGATCAAGCTATTGCTGGAAGGCGTCCACCTGCATTATGGCTACGACTTCCGCGAGTATGCCCCGGCCTCGCTCAAGCGCCGCATCGGCGACCTCATGCGCGACGAAAAAGTCGCCAGCATCTCGCAACTGCAAGATCGCATCCTGCATGACGCGAGTTGCTTCGAGCGTTTCGTCATCGCCTTGACGGTCAACGTCACGGCGATGTTCCGCGACCCGAGCTTCTACCTGGCGTTGCGCACACAGGTGGTGCCGCTGTTGAAGACTTACCCCTTCGTGCGCATCTGGCACGCCGGCTGTTCGAGCGGCGAAGAGGTCTATTCGACGGCGATTGTCCTGACCGAAGAAGGCATCTACGACCGCTGCCGCATCTACGCCACCGATCTGAACGAGGCGGTGCTGAAGCACGCCCGCGAGGGCATCTATTCGCTCGAATACATGCAGGGCTACGTCAACAACTACGTCAAGGCCGGGGGGCGGTCAGCCTTTTCCGAGTACTATGTGGCGGACAACGACAGCGCCATCTTCCGCTCGTCGCTGCGCCGCAACGTCGTCTTCTCGCAGCACAACCTGGTGACCGACCGCTCGTTCAACGAGTTCAATCTCATCCTCTGCCGCAATGTTCTGATCTACTTCAATCAGGCGTTGCAGAACCGCGTTCACCATCTGCTTTACGAGAGCCTGGCGAAGTTCGGCGTGCTCGCCCTCGGCCACAAGGAGACGATCAGCTTCACGCCGCACGAAGATCGGTACGAGGCGCTGGAAGCGAGCGAGAAGCTCTACAGGAGGGTCGCCTGATGAATCACGAACTGGTCGTTGTGGGCGCCAGTCTGGGCGGCTTTGACGCGCTGGCGGTGCTGCTCGGCGGCCTGCCGGAAAACTTCTCGCTGCCGATGGCGGTCGTCCAGCACCGCAGCGTTGATTCGGACGAGTTGCTGTCGACACTGCTTCAGCGCGTCTGCCGCTTGCCGATTGCCGAGGTCGAAGACAAGCAGCCGATCTTGCCCGGCAAGGTCTACCTCGCGCCGGCGGATTATCACTTGCTGGTCGAGCGCAATCACTTCGCGCTGTCGGTTGACGAGCGCGTGCAGTTTGCGCGGCCCTCGATAGATGTGTTATTCGAGTCGGCGGCGGATGCTTACCGCGACCGATTGGTGGCGATCTTGCTGAGCGGCGCTAACGAAGACGGGGCGCAGGGCATTGCCAGCGTCAAGGCGCACGGCGGCCTGACCATCGTGCAGGACCCGACCTCGGCAGAGAGCGCCCGCATGCCGGAAGCCGCGATTGCCGCTTCGGCGGTCGATTACGTCCTGCCGCTTGCCGGCATCGTCGAGTTCATGAATGATCTGGTTCGCAAGAGCGAGGGGAATTTATGGTACGGGCGCAGCAGGCGAATACAGTGATATTGGAACAGGGGCTGAGCAGGCCGGCGCAGGAATCGCAGGTCCATATCCTGCTGGTCGATGACCGCCCTGAGAATTTGCTGGCCCTCGAAGCGACGCTCGGCTACCTCGGCCAGAACCTGATTATGGCCAGTAGCGGCAGGGAGGCGTTGAAGCTGCTGCTCGACCAGGATTTCGCGCTCATCCTGCTCGACGTTCACATGCCGGACATGGACGGGTTCGAGACCGCCGCGCTGATCCGCGACCGCGAGAAGTCGCAGAGCATCCCCATCATCTTTCTGACCGCCATGCACAAGGGGCCGGGCCAGGTCTTCCGCGGCTACTCGCTCGGCGCCGTCGATTACATCTTCAAGCCGTTTGAGCCGGAAATCCTCAAGGCTAAAGTCGCCGTCTTTATCGAGCTGTATAAAAAGACGGAAGAGATCAAGCGTCAGGCCGAGCTGCTGCTGCTGAAGAACCAGGAACTGGATCACACCAATAAAGAGATCGTCGAGCTTTACCGCGAGATCGAAATCAAGAACGACGAGCTGGAGATGCGCGTCGAGCAGCGCACCGCCGAGCTGGCGCGCGCTAACACCGCTTTGCAAGCCGAGATCATCGAGCGCCAGCGCGCCGAAGAAGAGCGCCTGCAACTGCTGATCAGCGAGCAGCAGGCGCGCGCAGAGGCCGAAGCCGCCAACCATGCCAAGGACGAGTTCCTGGCGACCGTCTCGCATGAGCTGCGCACGCCGCTGACTTCGATCCTCGGCTGGACGCGGCTGCTGCGCGTCCGCGAGGCCGACGCGGCGTCGCTGGCCCGTGGCCTTGAGACCATCGAGCGCAACGCCAAGTCGCAGGCCAAGCTGATCGAAGACATCCTCGACGTCTCGCGGATCATCAGCGGCAAGCTGCGCATCGAGGCCCGGCCCATCAAGCTGGTGCCGATCATCGAGATGGCGATTGACGCCGTGCGCCCGGCGGCCGAGGCCAAGGCGATTGACATCGCCACCACCTTTGACGCGCCGGCGGGACTGTTGCGCGGCGACCCGACGCGCTTGCAGCAGGTGGTCTGGAACCTGTTGTCAAACGCCGTCAAGTTCACCGCCAACGGCGGCGAGATTCGCGTCCATCTGGAGCGTTACGGCGAGTGCGCCCGCCTGATCGTCAGCGACAATGGCTGCGGCATCAGTCAAGAGTTCTTGCCTTTTATCTTCGACCGCTTCTCGCAGGCCGAGCGCCACATGACGCGCAAGCACGGCGGCCTGGGCCTGGGGCTGGCCATCGTCCGCCACCTGGTCGAGATGCACGGCGGCAGCATCCAGGTCGAGAGCCCCGGCGAAGGCCAGGGCGCGACCTTCACGGTTGACCTGCCGATGAGCTTCGGCCAGTCGGAGGCGGCAGGCGTTCATGAGGCGGCAGACGACAGCGAGGCGGCTGAACATGCGGACGAGCCAGAGCCCCGGCTCAAAGATTTGCGCGTCCTGGTGGTCGATGATGACCCCGACACCTTGCACATGTTGACCGTCGCCCTGGAGATGGCGGGCGGCGAAGTGCGCGCCTGTGCTTCGGCCAGCGAAGCGCTCGACACCATGGGAGAGTGGCGAGCCGATTTGCTGGTGTCCGACATCGGCATGCCGAATGAAGACGGCTATGCGCTGATTCGCAAAGTGCGCGCGCTGGAGCCTGAGGCGGGCGGCGCGATTCCGGCCATCGCGTTGACGGCTTTTGCGGGCGCCTCGGATCGGGCGCGCGCCCTGTCGTCAGGCTTTCAGACGCACATCAGCAAGCCGGTCGAGCCGAACGACCTGATCAAAGTCATCCTTCAACTGGTCGGCCCTCGCGAAGCGGTCGGAGAGCCGCAACCGAAATGAAGAGGCGCAATCTGATAGATTGCGCAGCGACTCGCGCAATCTATCAGATTGCGCCACATCCAAATGAAATCCGCTCTAGCGCTTGAGTAAGCGCCATCCCATCCCGCATAATGGAGGATCGTTACAGCGACGATTGAAGCCAGCGCATACGTCTGAGCTTCGGTCGTCTCGGTGACGCGGTGTAAAGCTCTCAGGGTCAGGCAAGCATTATCGGTTAACCCCCACGTTCGAGTCGCCGCGGAGTTCATCCGGAGGAGGGAACTCGCTGCGGTCTGTTGTGCCGGCCAAGGCCAGCGTTGATGTCGGTCTGCGCTCTGTGACGCGCTTTGCAGAATCTGTTGATGTTCGAGGTCAGTGATTTAACATGAGTTTGCTTGTTCAACCGATAGGCGATGAGGCGGCGGAGGCCATCGAAGCGCCGCTGTTTCTGCACCAGTTTTTCGAGCGCGCCGCCCGCCGCTGGCCGCATCAAGTGGCGATAGATGTGCCGCCGGGCATGCATCGGCCCGCCCGCCAACAACTGACCTACGCCGAGGTCGAACGGCAGGCCAATGCGCTGGCGGCGTTCTTGAGCGCCTTCATCAGCGGTGAATCGGTCGTCGCCATCGCGCTGCCGCGCCGTGGCGCGCTGCTCTACGTTACGCAGTTGGCGGTGCTGAAAGCCGGCAGCGCTTACACCTGCATCGATCCGGCCTTCCCGGACGATCAGGTGCGCGACATTCTCAAGGATTCCGCCGCCGTCGCCTTGCTCACGGACGCCGAGGGCTTAGGCGGCGTCAGCCGTCTGGGCTTCGACCGCGAACTCGCCTTTGATGTCGCCGAGCTGATTGCTCAATCCCGCAACCTGCCGGTCGCGCCGCCGCCGCCCGACTGGCTGACGCCGAGTAGCCTGGCTTACATCATCTACACGTCGGGCACGACGGGGCGGCCCAAGGGCGTCGAGATCGAGCATGGCGGCATCAGCAACCTGGTCAGCCATGACCTGGAAGTCTTCGACTTCTCGCCCGACGACCGCGTGTCGCAGAACTCGTCGGCTGCTTACGATTCTTCGGTTGAAGAAATCTGGTTCGCGCTCGCCGCCGGAGCGACGCTGGTGGTGATGGACGATGATGCGGTGCGGCTCGGGCCTGATCTGGTCGCCTGGCTGCGGCGCGAGCGCATCACCTTGTTGTGCCCGCCGCCGACCTTGCTGCGGACGATGGGCTGCGAAGACCCTGAAGCCCTGCTGCCGGACTTGGCTTTCGTTTACGTCGGCGGCGAGGCGCTGCCGCGCGATGTCGCCGACCGCTGGGCCAGGGGCCGCCGCCTGGAGAACGGTTATGGGCCGACGGAATGCACGGTGACGGCGCTGCACGGCAGGGTCAGGGAAGGCGAGCCGATCACCATTGGCCGGCCGGTGCATGGGCTGCGAGCCTACGTGATGAATGAAGCGCTCGAAGAAGTCGCCGACGGCCAGCCGGGCGAGTTATGCCTGGGCGGTGCCGGGCTGGCGCGCGGCTATCGCAACCGGCCAGAGCTGACCGCCGCGAAATTCCCGACGCACCCGCGCTTCGGGCGGCTCTACCGCACGGGCGATCTGGTGCATCGCGATGCGGACGGCAATTATTTTTTTGATGGTCGCATAGACGCGCAGGTTAAGCTGCGTGGCTATCGCATCGAGCTTGAGGCCATCGAGGCGCGGCTTGCGGAGATTCCCGGCGTGCGCGAGGCCGCGTGTTGTGTTCAAGGCGAGGGCGCGCAGCAGGGGCTTGTGGCTTTCATCGTGCCGGATGAATTGAGCGCGCCGCCGTCGTTTGATGATCTGAAAGCGCGGCTGGCCGACGTGCTGCCGCATTACATGGTGCCGGGCCGTTTCGGCTTGCTTGCAGAGTTGCCGACGAGCGTCGCGGGCAAGATGAACCGCAAGGCGCTGCCTCTGCTCGACGCCATCGGGCGCGGCGAGAGTCAACCGCGAATTGCGCCGCGCAATCCGCGGGAAGAACAGATTGAATCGGCTTTCCGCCGGGTGCTGCAAACGCGGCAGGCGGTGTCGGTTGACGATGATTTCTTTCACGATCTCGGCGGCGACAGCCTGCGCGCCGCACAGGTAATCTCGCGGCTCCGCGACGCGCAGGCGACGGCCCACTTGACGGTGCGCGATCTGTACGAAGCGCGCACCATCGAGGCGCTGGCACTTCGGGCCGGCTTCGCGTTTCAGCCGCCGGCGATGATCGAAGAGCGGAATGAAGCGGCACAGGGCCGCCCGATCCTGGCGACGGTCTGCCAGGTCGCGTGGTTGCTGGCGGGTCTGGTCGGCGGCTCGTCAGCCGCTTACTTTGTAGCCTCAGACGTATTGCCGGGTCTGATTCGCCGGCTCGGCTTAATCCCGTTTCTCGTGCTGGGGCCGTTTCTACTATTCGCCGGTTTAATCGTCTACACGCCGCTGGCAATTCTGCTGGCGACTGCGGTCAAGCGCGCATTGATTGGCCGCTATCGCCCGCTGCGCGCGCCGGTCTGGGGCAGCTTTTATGTGCGCAACTGGATGGTGCAGCAAACGCTGCGGATCATTCCGTGGTCGTTGCTCGAAGGCACGGTCTTTCAACTGAGCGCCCTGCGCGCGCTTGGGGCGCGCATCGGCAAGCGCGTGCATATTCATCGCGGCGTCAACCTGCTGCAAGGCGGCTGGGACTTGCTCGACATCGGCGACGACGTGACGATCAGTCAGGACGCGTCGCTGCGACTGGTGGACTATGAGGATGGCCAGATTGTCCTCGGCGCGATCAAGATTGGTGAAGGCAGCACGCTCGACATCCGCGCCGGTGTCGGCGGTGACACGGTCATCGAGCCTGAGGCTTATCTCACGGCGTCCTCATCCTTAAGTGATGGCGACCACATTCCGCGCGGCGAGTGCTGGGACGGCATCCCTGCGCGTCCCGCGGGTTTTGCGCCGCCGCGCCCCGTCGTCGCTGAAGGTGAGCGGCAGTTGTCGCCGCACACGCACAGTGTCGCGCTCATCTGTGCGCGCTTCGCGCTCGGCTTGCTGCTGGCGCTACCGTTCGAGCTGCCGGTGTTAATGCTGGCGTTGAGCTGCGGTGTGGACACCGAAACGGCGCTTGATTGGCTCAATGCGCCTGCGCTCACGTCCTCGCTGTTGATTGCCGGGGTTTTGATGGTGACGCTGCCGGTGCCTTTGACGCTGGCGCTGGAAGCCATGTTGATGCGGGCGCTGGGCCGCGTGCGCGCCGGGGTCATCAGCCGTTGGAGCCCTGCCTATTTGCGCGTGTGGCTAAAGACACAGATGGTGCAATCGGCGGGCGAGTGGCTGAGCGGCACGCTCTTCTGGCCGATCTGGCTGCGGCTCGCCGGTATGAAGATCGGGCGCAACTGCGAGATCAGCACGATCACCGATGTGGTGCCGGAGCTGGTCGAGATTGGCCGCGAGACGTTTTTCGCCGACGGTATCTATCTGGCGGGGCCGCGCGTTCATCGCGGCGCGGTGGCGCTCAAGCCGACGCGGCTGGGAGTCAATACCTTCCTGGGCAATCATGTCGTCATCCCTGCCGGCCAGCAGATGCCCGACGACGTGCTGCTAGGCGTCTGCACGGTCGCCGATGATACGCAGATACGGCCCGGCACCTCATGGTTCGGCCATGCGCCATTCGAGCTGCCGCGCCGCGAAATCGTCGAGTGTGACCGCAGCCTGACGCATGAGCCCTCGCGGATTCGTTATGTGAATCGCGTCTTCTGGGAGGTGCTGCGCTTCGCGCTGCCGGCGATGCCGGTCCTGGTGCTGCCTGTCTGGTACAAACTCCTGGCGGATGCCGAGCAGGCATTCACGGCGCCGGTCTTCTTCTTTGCGATGGTGCCGCTGATGAGCATGGCGGCGGGCGCGTTTTTCTGCCTGCTGGTGCTGGTGATGAAGTGGGGGCTGGTCGGTCGTGTACGGCCCGGCACGCATCCTTTATGGTCTTGCTGGTGCAGCCGCTGGGACTTCCTGTATGTCGCCTGGGGGGTGTACGCGCGGACGGCGCTGTCGACGATTGAAGGCACGTTACTGCTGACGTGGTATCTACGAGCGATGGGCATGAAGATAGGCCGGCGCGTGGTGCTAGGGAGCGGCTTCGCGCATGTGGTTGACCCCGACATGCTGCACTTTGAAGATGGCGCGACGGTGAGCTGTCAGTTCCAGGCGCACACCTTTGAAGACCGCGTCCTGAAGATCGATCACGTTCACATTCGCCGCGGGGCGACCGTCAGCGGCAATGCCGTGCTGCTGTATGGCGCGGAGATTGGCGTGCGCGCCAACGTCGCGCCGCACAGCGTCGTGATGAAGCGCGAGAGCTTGCTTGCGGGACAGGCGTATGCCGGATGCCCGACGCGCCCGGTGCAGGTGACGCCGCAAGCGGCAATGGCCGCCGCCGGCGATTGACTGTGAGCGCCGGATCGGTAGCGCCGGGCGATTGATCGCGGAAGGCATGGCCATTGCGGAAGCCGATCTGAGTAGAGTACAATCCTCTGCGAGCCAGCGGTTATCGCCGGCGGTTTGAAAGTTTGGTATCGGGGCGTGGCGCAGCCTGGTAGCGCACCTGGTTTGGGACCAGGGGGTCGGAGGTTCGAATCCTCTCGCCCCGACTGATCAATAAAAGCAAGCGAGAGCGCCTGCCGCTCTCGCTTGCTTTTTGCAATCCGTCTATGACCGTACGCGCCGATTTTGCGCCATTCTCCTACCGGCCCGCATCCTCACCCGCCGCCGTCACAGACTTAAAACTGACCCGGTTACGGATCGCCTTGCCGACACATTCGCCACAGCCGAGCCCGTCGTTATTGTCAAATGAGTAGTGGATGCCGCCATACAATCTTGAGATGGCTGCTTCCGCCGCGGCCTCGTCGAAAGAGTTGAACGTGCGCGGCTGCTGGGCCGGCGTCAGCGCGTGATTGGCATGGGTCATGTCCGTAAACCGCTTTACCCCGAACATGTCGGTCAGCACGCTCGCCGCGGCGCCCGACTGGGTCGAGTGTCCTGAGGTGTAGGTTGGAAAATTCGGCGTGACAATGTAAGGCTGCCAGTTGCGGTCGATGTTGTCGTTGATGAAAGTCACCGGACGCTCGAGGTTATATGTGTACTTGCTGTTCCAGCAGACGACGAAGGCGTCATGAACGGCCATGCCGACGCGCGCATAGGCTTCGGCAGCCCTGGCGAGCGAAAGTCCCTGGCCGCGGGCGAACTGGCTGACGATGGCTATCCAGTGTCCCGCCGGCGTGCCGGTGGCGCCGGGATTGTCAGCCCAGTAATCAGCAATGGTCTTCTGCTCGGCGGTGAGCCCTACCCCGATGTTATAGACCTCCAGGGCGGCGGCGTAAAAACTTGACGTCGCCGAAGTTGAAAACGCCGGGTGGCCGGGCGGCGGGCATTCGCCGCCTGATGTCAGCACCATCGGGCGGAGCTTGCCCCAGCATGGCTGTAGCGGATTCGGGTTGAAGGCCGGCGTCGTCGGCTGCCAGGCGCCGGCAACAGGCGCCGGAATGTAGGCGCAGTTGTTATTACTGGCGAAGCCGTCGCCGGCTGCCCAGGCGAGGATCGCGGCTGCCATCTGCTGGCCATAAAGCACTGAGCGAGTGTAGCCGATGGTCGAAGCGTCGCCCTGGAATTGCGAATCGAACTTTTGCTCCAGATTGTTAATGGCGGTCAAAGATGGCGCGGAGATCGTCGGGTAGAGGCCGCGGATGACGGCCGCCAGGGTCGTGTTGGCGACTGTGAGCCAGTCATATTTCTTGTTCTTCTTCGGCTGCGGCAGCAAGGTCAGCCCGTTCAACTGGCCGACCAATGACCGGTTGTCGTTAGCGCCGGCGACGATGGCTTCGTACAGCGCGACGGCGGTGATGCCATAGATGCGCGAGGCCACCGGTGGCGTCGTCTTCTCAGTCTTCACAACGTCATATAAGGTCTCGAACCAGGTCGAGGCGACCTCTGAGGGTAGCTTATCGGCTGTTCTTTTGCTGATCTCATAGACTTGAGCCGAAGCCGGAGAACCAATCAACAGCAATGAGGTGATCAGGATCAGTGGGAGTAACCTTGCCTGCATGAAGGCTCCTTCGAGAAGTGATGCGAGAGGCGTCCACACAAATAACGGATAGAATCCTATCCGGCAAGGCGACCGATTAGCAAGTCACCAACGGGCACGACGAGCATCGAACCCCTGGCCACGACGTCGTTGGGATTCTTCGTCATGAGATCGGTGAAGACTTCCTCCGCTTTATGCAAGCTCGCAAAGGCGGCGGCGCGACCGCGCCGAGCGTGCTGCCGAGGTCACGATAGCAGGCGACTGATGCTCTGTTCGACGGGTGCACCAGGCGACGCATCGCGCCGAATATTTTTTGCCCGGTTGAGGGAGCGCGGTACGATGCCAGGCTTTACGGCATCAAGTTCATTCGATGAAGGAGGTCAGGGAATCGCGGGTCAGCGTGCAAGGCGTCGAAATATGGGGCGACATTTGTGTGTATCATCCAGGGGGAATGTTCGGTTAAGCCTTTCGCCAACCACTCGAAAGCCCTGTCCTGATCACCCAGACCCACATAAGCCAGGGCCAGCCAGTATGGCTGAACATATCGCTGCCGCGACAGCCTGAGCAATTCGCCCAGAATGCGTTCGGCTTCACGCCGATTACCCATAAGCGCGCAGACATAAACGGTCGCTGCCTGATATTCAATGCCGCCACCGCATTTCATCCCCTCGCGCAACTCGCCGAGGGCTTCGACAAACTGCCCCTGTCGGGTCAAGTCCGTGGCCAGGTTCAGGTGAGCGGCGGCAAGGCGCGGCTCAATTTGCAGCGTCTTGCGGGACTGCTCTATCGCTTCGGCGTAGCGGCGGCTCGATTCCAGGATTAATGCCTTGTTCGAGTTGGCCACCAGGTTGAGAGGGTCGAGCCGCAGGGCCGTATCAATTTCAATGAGCGCCTCGTCCAGTCGCCCATTGTCCATCAGGAAGCCCGCATAGTACATGTGCGTCCTGGCGGCGTTCGGGTCCATTTGCAGGGCGCGTCGGAACTCCCTCTCTGCCCCCGCATGGTCCCAGTGGTACTTGTATTTGAGGATGGCCAGCATCACGTGGGCTTCCGGCAGCGTCTCGTCCAAACGCAGCGCCGCCTGCGCCGCCGCTTCGGCTCGCGGGTAGGCTTGTGACGGCGGCGTCAAATAGCTAAGGGTGTCGTAGGCCTGAGCCAGACCGACGTAGGCGAGGGCGTAGTTCGGGTCTTTGGCCAGCGCCTGCTGGTAATAGTTAAGGCTTTTTTCGAGACTGCCTTCGACGCGCCTGTCCCAGAAGTAACGGCCTTTGAGGTAGAGTTGATAGGCCTCGACATCGTCCGTGTAGCGACGGGTTAAGAGCTGTTCGTCCTGGCCGCTCAACTTCAAGCCGAGGTTCTTGACCACTTCCCGCGAGATGTCGTCTTCGAGGCGCAGCATATCCGACATCTTGTAGTGATACTGTTTATTCCAAAGATCATGATTCTTACTGACGTCGAAAAGCTCGACGCTGGCCGTGATGTCGTCGTCATGCTCGTCGAGCCTGCCGACGAGCACGACCTCGGCATCGAGCGCGTGACCTGCCACTTGCGGGTCGAAGGCCGGATCGTCCGCGCTGTAGTGTGCCGCGGCGGTGCGGGTCGCCACTCGCAGGTTCGGCACCTGCGAGAGCCTGTCGAGCAACTGGTTCGAGATCCCGTTGGCCAGGTATTCGGTGCCAGCGTCATGGTTGACGTTGACGAAGGGCAGGACGGCGACCGAACCGACGGGCTTATGATTCTGGATGAGCCAAAACAGGGCGACGCCGGTAATCAGGAACAGCAGCGCCGCCGCCGCCGCCGACAGGAAGGCCGCCCGGTGGCGGCGAATGAATTTCGCGCCCCGATAGCCGAAGGTGTCCTTGCGCGCACGCACAGGCAAGCCGGCGAGGTGACGATGGATGTCTTCGGAGAACTCGCTCACCGAGCTGTAACGGCGTTGCGGTTCCTTGCGCAGCGCCATCAAGACGATATTGTCCAGATCGCCCTTGAGCTGAGACGCGGGGACGGGCAGACGCGGCGACGCGGCGACGGATGACCCTGTTGATGGGGTCGCCGCGTCGTCGCCTCGCCGCGTCGCCGCGCCGCTTGGCCGCTCCGGCAACTGTTCGCAGATCGCTTTCGCGACCTCTTCGACTTTGCGGCTCTTCACCCGGTAAGGGCGGCGGCCCGAGAGCAACTCGTAAAGCAACACGCCGAGCGAATAGACATCGCTCGTCGTCGTTACCGGCTCGCCTTTCACCTGCTCGGGGCTGGCGTATTCCGGCGTCATCACGCGTGCCGCCGTCGCCGTCAGCTCCGCCTCTTCGCCTTCGGCTTGCAGCAGCTTGGCGATGCCGAAGTCCAAGAGCTTGGGCGTGCCGTCTTCGGTGACCAGGATGTTCGATGGCTTGATGTCGCGATGAATGATCAGGTTCTGATGCGCGAACTGTACTGCTGTGCAGACTGTGCAAAACAGCTTGAGCCGCTCTTTCAGGGTCAGCCGATGCGCCTCCGCATAGTCGCTAATCGGCTCGCCTTCGACGTACTCCATGACGAAGTAAGGCAGGCCGTCTTCGCTGGTGCCGCCATCAAGCAAGCGCGCGATGTTCGGGTGCTGGAGGTTGGCCAGGATTTGCCGCTCGCTCAGAAAGCGGCGCAGGATCGCCCGCGTCTTCAGGCCGCCTTTGACGAGCTTGAGCGCCACCCGGCGGTCGAACTCCAGGTCGCGCGCCAGGTAGACTTCGCCCATGCCACCTTCGCCGATCAGCGAGACGATTTCATAATGGCCGATGCGTTCGCCGCGGCGTGATTCTTCCAGCTCGCGGGCGGTGTGGCTGGCCTGTAGCTTGAGCGCCGGCTCGCGCATGAAGCCGGCGGCTTCGACCTCTTCGTCGGCTGAGAGCAGCGCCTCGACTTCGGCCAACAGGTGCGGCTGGCCTTCGCAGGCGCGGGCGAGAAAGGCGCTCCGCTCATCCGGCTCATAATTGATGGCGTCGGCGAACAGCTCTGCCACTTTCTCGTCATGTCGGTTCATCGCTGACCCTTTCCCCGTCCGCTTGTTCGTTATTCTTCTTTGATCGCGCCGAGCAGCCAGGCGCGCGCAAATCGCAAGTCGCGCTCGACGGTGCGCTGCGACACGGCCACCTCGTCGGCGGCAAGGACGGCGGGTATCTCTTCGACCTTGAGCCCGCCGAAGAAGTGCAGCTCGACGACCTGCGCCTGGCGAGGATATTTCTTCTCGAAGACCTTGAAAGCGTCGCCGAGCGCCACGAGATTGACGTCGCGCGTCGGGGCGAGGCGTTCGGCGCGGCTCAAAGAGAGCGCGATCTGGCCGCCGCCGCGCTTTTGTGCCGACTGCTGGCGCGCGTAATCGATCAGGATGTGGCGCATGGCGCGGGCCGCGATGCCGATAAAATGCGCCCGGCTCTGCCACTCGATGTGCCGCAAGTCGAGCAACTCCAGATAGGCCTCATGCACCAGGGCGGTGGCTTGCAGGGTATGGTCGGGCCGCTGGCCGCGCAGATAGCCCGCGGCCAGGCGGCGCAGCTCGTCATAAACCAGCGCCGTCAGTTGTTCGAGCGCCCGCTCGTCGCCGCCGCTCCATTGCACTAAAAGTCTGGTAATCCCCTCGGAATGCGACATGGCCCCTGGATCGAATCCCTTAGATTGAAGTTTGGATCAGCTGATCCCGAGGTTGGGGACGGGACCGGCTAGGCAGCATAGCAACTCCGCCATCTTTTTTCAAAATGTTTTTTAAAGTCCCGTGGCGGGTTCGCGGCGCAGAATCCGATTACCTCAATGGCCAGCCAAATCTGCTGACGGCGAATGTCTGTCTGTCGCGGCAGAGGGGCGGGCAGTGAAGCGGCCCCGTGCTCATTAGCACAAGCTGGCGGCAAGCCTGAAGCTGCCCGCCACAAACACAAAATGCGGATAGAGTGGCAGAACGTATCGCGCACCCGTCCGCCAGATAATCACCCGATCAATTTCCCCTTGCACCCATGCCAGGGCCAACACAGGAGTAATGGCCATGAGACATTCAAGAAAGTTGGCGGTCTTCATCCTGACGCTAACCTGCGCGCTGTACAGCCTCGCCGCGCTCGCCCACTCTTCAGTCCGGGAACAGAAGTTGGGCCACAAGACTCTCGCAGATCATTCGCCCGCCGCAATCGCGGGCCTTTCCAAAGCCGACCAGGCCACCCGCTCGCAGGTGAGCGAAGCCTATGGCAAGCTGCCGCTGAGTTTTGAGATCAATCGCGGGCAGGTCGCCAACCCTGTGAAGTTCCTTTCGCGCGGCAGCGGCTACACCCTGTTGCTGACCCCGACGGGGGCCATCATTTCGCTCCCTAAAAATCAGCCGGAGGGTACCGACCCCCTGGCTCGTGACGGGCTTTCGCAGACGGACGCCGAGGCGAGCGCCACAACCTTCGGCATGAGTTTGGTCGGCGCGAATTCTCATCCTCGTATAAATGGCTTAGACGAACTGCCCGGCAAGAGCAACTACCTGATGGGTAGTGAGGCGAGCCAGTGCTTCACTAATATTGCAAATTTTGCCAGAGTCAAGTACGGGCAGGTCTACCCCGGCATCGATATGATTTACTATGGCAACCAGGGCCAGTTGGAATACGACTTTATCCTTGCCCCGCACGCCGACCCCGGCAGGATCAGATTAAGTTATGAGGGCGTTGACCGGCTGGAGATAGACGAAAGCGGCAACCTCGTACTCGACATCGCGGGCCAACTGATCCGCCAGCACAAGCCATTAATCTATCAGGAAGTCAACGGCCAACGCCGCGAAGTCGCCGGCGGTTACTCCATCATGAAAGGCCAGCGGGTCGGCTTCAAAGTCGCGGCCTTTGATCATTCCAAATCGTTGCTGATCGATCCGACAATCGCCTACTCGACAGGCATCGGCGGTGGCAGCGCTCAGGGCATCGCCGTCGACGCCGCCGGCAGCGCCTATGTCACAGGCTACGTAACCACACCAACCGCGCTGGTCACCACCGAAGGGCCGCTGCCTTCGACCACCCTGGATAGCCGATACAAGTATATTTTTATAGCCAAGCTGAACCCGACGGGCAATGCGCTGGTCTATTCGACGCTGATCGCAGGCCGCGGCGGGTTAGGCAAGAGCATCGCCGTCGATGCGGCGGGCAATGCCTACATCACCGGCACCATCACGGGCGATGTCGGGGGCGATTTCCCGCTGGTTAATTCATGGCGCACCTTCCCGCTCATCAATGGAGCGGCGATTCTGACGAAGATAAGCGCCGACGGCACGCAACTGCTCTTCTCGACCCTCATCGGCCATTTCTCAACCGGCTCCGATGTCGCGGTCGACAATTCCGGCAACGCTTATGTCGCCGGGCCGATCTCCAGCCAGCTCGAAGTCACCGCCAATGCCTACCAGCCGAACTATGGCGGCGGCGCGGCGGATGCCTTTCTGGCGAAGGTCAACACCAACCTGTCGGGAATCTCTGCGCTCACCTACTGCACCTACCTCGGCAGCACAGGCGTTGATGGCGCAGATGTCAATGCAGATGGCACGTCGGTGGCCGTAGATAATTCGGGCAATGCGTATATCGCCGGGATAACGGATTCAGGTGGCTTCCCGACTCGCAACGCCACGCAGCCGACCATCGGCGGTAACCTTGACGCGTTCGTAGCCCATATCAATACCAACCTCTCCGGCGACGCCTCGCTGATCTACTCCACCTTCCTGGGCGGCTCAAACATAGACGGCGCGCGCGGCATTGCGATTGATGCGGCGCACAACGCCTACGTGACCGGCTATACCTACTCGACCGACTTCCCTCTAAAGAATCCGGCGCAGGCGACCAGAAAGGGCAGCAGCGACGCGTTCATCTTCAAGCTCGACGCCGGCGGCGCGCTCGTCTACTCGACCTACCTGGGCGGCACAGGCAACGAGAATTCTCAGGACATCGCCGTAGACCCTGCGGGCAATGCCTGCATCACCGGCCAAACCGATTCGGCCACCTTTGGGCCGCCGCTGCCCTCGGACGGTTACTTCGGCATCAAGAATATGTTCGTCGCCAAGCTGAGCGCGAGCGGCTCAAGCGTCATCTACGCGAATTACATTGCCACCTACTCGGCCGGGCTGGTGGCTTATGACGTGGGCCTCAGCATCGCCACCGATTCGTCGGGCTGCGTCTACATCGCCGGCGCCACCAGCGCGACCGGTTATCCGAAAGTCAACCCGCTGCCCTACAATGTCGGGAGGTTTGGCTCTGCCGTTGCGACGAAGATCTGTTCAGGCGACACGGGCACGCCTCCGACTTGCGGCTCGCCGATCACTGCGGGACTGGCCGCCTACTGGCCCGAAGACGGCAACGCCAACGATGTCGCCGGCGCGAATGACCCGACGGCGACGAATGCCATCGGCTTCGTGCCGGGCAAGCTGTCTCAGGGCGTCACGTTCGGCGGCCTCGGCTTCATTGACATCCCCGATAATGGCAGCCTTGATAACCAGCAATTCACCCTGTCCGCATGGGCGAGACCCGATGGCCCTGGCCCGAACAATGATACGTTGGGCGGCAGTGTCCTCATCCAGAAGGGGCTGCCCTTCCCGCAGGGCGCGACGGCGGTGTCAACCGGCATCTGGTGGAGCGCCGTTGACAACCGCTTCACGCTCGGCATCGGCGAGGTTACCTCGCAGTCCGTCCGCTCGACCGACGCGTTCCCGCCGGGGCAGTTCTATCAGGTCACAGGAACGTATGACGGGACGACGCTCAGGCTGTTCGTCAACGGTCAGCCCGAAGGCGAGAAGGCCATCGCTACCACTCTGGTCTACGACCAATCCCTCCCCTGGACCATCGGCTCGACGGCGGCGATCTTCCGTGCCGTCGGCTTCCCGCGCACCTGGAACGGTGTGATTGACGACGTGAAAATTTACAACCGCGCCTTGAGCAGTGACGAGATCGTCTGCAACAGCACGCCGCCCTCGACGGCTTCGTGTGTCACCAGCCGCTGGCTTGCTGAAGGCAATGCGGCTGATGCTGCGGGCACGAACGGCGGCACGCTCAAGAACGGCGCGGCCTTCGCGGCGGGCTATACCGGGCAGGGGTTCAGCCTCGACGGCAACAACGCCTACGTCGAAGTCCCCGTGAACACGCCGGAGTTCAACACCCCCGCCTCGTTCACCTGGGAAGCCTGGATCAATCCGACCAGCCTGGCCAGTAACCCGGTTGTCTTCAGCAAAGAGAGTGACCTTTACAACCGCGCAGGCTTGCAGATTCTCACCGACGGCAGCCTGTGCAGTTACATGAATTCGGGCGGTTGTGCGGCGGTCTCGGCACCGGGCCTTATCTCGACCTGCGCCTTTACCAAAGTGACGCTGCTCTATGACGGCTCGACACATCAGCTCGTGACCTATGTCAATGGCTCACAGGTCAGCAGCGCGACGGTGGCAGCGCCGTACAACAATACTGCGCCTTTCAACATCGGTTGGAGTCCGTTCGGCTCTGGCAACACGCACTTACCTGGCCGGATTGACGACGTCAGCTTTTCAAGCTGCGCGGTGCCGCCGTCCGCGTCGCAGAGTGTCGCGACCGGTTGCGGCACGACACCGCCATCATCGTCTTGCAGTGGGAATCCGGGCGGCGTCTTTGTCACGGGACATGACCCGGATTTCACGGCAGCCGCAGGCGGGAACTTTGCAGGCGGACAGCACCTCATTCAGAAATCCATTGCCTACGTCACTCATGGGAAGGCGAACCCGCGAATCTTGTTGGTCATGGATATGCAACCGCCTGCGGGCACGAACTCGGACTCGCGGCTTGCGATGGTTGCGTCGGGCTTCGGCACGTTCGACGTTGCAGACTATGGGTCAGGCCAGGGCGGGGCGCTCGATCTGCACACCGTCAATTTCGGCAATTACGATGTCATTGTGGTCGCGTCCGACTACGGCGGATGGTTGAAGCAAGCCGAGCTGGACGTGCTCAATGCTCGGCAGAGTGACATCGCTAACTTCGTCAACGGCGGCGGCGGCCTGGTCGCTTTCGCGGAATCGGGGAGCAACGACGGCGGCGTACCCAGCACCACCCATGGCCGTTTCGACTTCGTGCCATTCCCGGTCCACGCTCAGTCTCGTGTTGAGTTTGAGTCTGGCAATACGCTGACGGCGGCTGGTCTGGCGCTCGGCTTGACCAATGCCGACATCAACAATGGGAATTTTCTCTTCGATTTCTTCAACAGTGACAGCGGCATGGACGTGATCGACAGAGACCCATCCGGCGGGATCATTTCGCTCGCCACTCAGAGGTGCATCACGCCGACGCCGTGTATCGGCGGCTCTATTCTTTTGGATGATAACTTCGATTCGGAGAATGGCGGCGTCGGAGCCGGGGTCTATACCGGTTTTGCAAATTGGGATGTCACCAAAGGCAGTATTGACTTGATTGGCCCGAACGGCTTTTTGACCAACACCGGCCTGTACGTTGACCTTGACGGCACGGGAGGCGGGAGTGCTGGCACGTTGGTCACACGAAAGTCATTCACACTGAATCCCGGCACCTACCAGTTACAGTTCGATCTAGCCGGGAACAGTAGGAACAACGACCCGGATACCGTGAACGTCAGTCTGGGCAATGTCTACTTCGAGAGCTTCACGCTGAATGGGACGGCTCCTGTGCGAACCATTATACGGACCATCAACGTGACGACAGCAACAACCGGGAGGTTAGTGTTCGAACATTTGGGATACGACTTTGTCGGACTCTTGCTCGACAACGTCAAGTTGCAAACGCTGACCTGTGGCGGCTCGGGTACGCCGCCAGGGTGTTCCGCCACCGTGACTGTTCCCGGCACGTCGAACCCCTGGCTGGCCGGAATGCCTGCCGGCTCGACCGACGCGGGCAATGATGCTGCGCCGCAGCAATCGCCTGCGCTTGTCACCGGAGTATCCGTAACCGGCGGCGCTCAGCTCAATTTTTCGGCTACTGGAGCCGTGGGCTTTTGTAATTGCGGAGTAGATGGGCCGGATGGAAGCGCGGGGTCGGGAGGCCATAGTGGCGGCTCTGATGGAAGCGTAAACGGCATCGGCCAAATCGTCACGACGTGGAACTCACTCGTCGGCGTGTTTCTCGATGACAGCCAGCCCGATTCTTCTCCGGCTCCCACAAACGTGCTGAACTTCTCTACGCTTGCGAGCCGCGACTACCTGACGCTGTCCCCGGCTCTGAAGCAGCCATTCTTCATCGGCGACGGCCAGACCAGTGCCGGCGCGACACAAACGATCATTGCTCCGGCGGGCGCAACTCGTCTGTTCCTGGGCACGATGGATGGCTCCGGTTGGTACAACAACGTCGGCTCATTCACGGTTACGGTGGGCGGCGCTTGTATCGCAACGCCGCCAACGCCGTCAACGCCGCCTCCATCTATCGGCGGCGGGCTGCCGCCCGATGGCGGCATTATGGGGCCGGGCAGCGGATACACGCCGGTCGCACCGGGCCGCTACCACACGACCTTGGCCGGCACCGGCCACCCCGGCTGCTCTATCCAGGTCACCGTCAATGACCCGGCGCGCCCGGTCAACAACATCACCCTTACCACGCCGGTTGACGCCTCGGGCAACTGGTCGTTGGGCCTCGACCTCTACGACTGCGACCCTGAAATTGACATCGTGCAAATCTGCGACGGTGTGCCGAGCGATCCGATTAAACGGCACATCTACGTTGACGGCACACCGCCTGTGTTCACCAATGGCGGGCCGGGCGACGGCACCGATTACACAGGCTCAGGCGGCACGGCGACGATCATCCTCGACGGCGGCGCGGGCGATCCGGGTCAGGCGATTCACTTGCCACCGGGCGATGGCGTCACCTACGAATGGCATCTGTTCGGGCCGGGTGGCGGTGACATCCTCTTGGGCGGTGGCGGCGGCTCGTACTGGAGCTTCACGGGTGGCGGCGGCATCCTCACCATCAACCTGCCGCCGGGTGATTATTTCATCGAAGAGCATGTCTGTGACACGGCAGGCAACTGCTTCGTCAAGCGCTGCCACCATAGAGTCTGCGCTCATCTGACGGTGACCAGCGGCCTGCCCGGCGACGGAGGCATCTACGGGCCGGGCGACGGCGTGACCATCGGCAAGGTGACTCGCGTTGTCACTGGCACCGGCAATCCCGGTTGCAGCGTTCAAGTCGCCGTCACCGACCCGACTCACCCGCAGCTCGTAGACAATAACAAGTCCTACACGGTGCCGATTGACAATTCGGGCAATTGGTCATTGCCGCTCACTCTCGACGACTGCGACCCGGTGGTCACGGTCACGGAAATCTGCGACGGCGTGAGCGACGGCGGCGATGTCATCCGCCAGCACGTCTACGTTGACGGGACGCCGCCGACCGTGGGGCTTGGCGACGGCGACATCTACGTCGGCACGGGCGGCACGGGCGGCATCGTGCTTGACGCAGGAGCCGGCGATGCGGGCTCGCACGTTCCCAACGATGGCCTGAGCTATTCGTGGTACATCATCCCTGACGGCGGCAACGGTGTGCCGAGGCTGCTGTGCGGCGGTTGCCCTGGCGTCTACACCGACAATGAGCCGGCGGGGGATTATACCTATCAGGTCGTGGTCACAGATCGCGCCGGCAACCAGACGACGAAGCGTTGTCACCGCCGCGTCTTGAAGCGACCGACGGCGATTACTTACACGGGTGACGTGATGATTGCCAACGGCGGCGTGGCCGTCTTGCAAGGCGTGCTTACGGACATCACGCCGCCGCTCGGCGCGACGCCTGTGCCGGTCGTCGGTCGCACCGTGACGCTGACGCTCGGCAGCGGCCCCGGCGCGCAGAGCTGTAGCGGCGTGACCGACGCAACGGGCTTCGTCCGCTGCACGATCAACCCGGTCAACCAGCCGCTCGGCCCCGGTGGCGTGGCTACGGACGTCTTCGCCGGCGATGACGTCTACCTGCCGTCGAATAACGGGGCGCAGACACTGATCTTCGCCTTCCCGTCGGCGACCGGCGACTTCGTCATCGGCGACCTGAACGCGCAGGTCGGCAATCAGGTCACCTTCTGGGGCGCGCAGTGGGAGAATCTCAATTCCATGAGCGGCGGCCCGTCGAACAATGGCTTCAAGGGCTGGGAGAATCAGAACAGCGCCAACCCGCCGAGGTGTGGCGGGACGTGGACGACCGGCCCCGGCAACAGCTCAGGCCCGCCGTCTACGATTCCGTCCTATATGGGGGTGATTGTGTCGAGCGCCATCAGTAAGTCGGGCCCGAACACCACCGGCAACATTCCGAAGATCGTCATCGTCAGGACGAATGCCGGTTACAACTCGAATGCAGGCCATGCGGGAACGGGAACCGTCGTCGCCGTCTTCTGTCAGTAAGCAAGGAGTGGTTTTCAAGCGGGTGTGGCGCAATCTAACCGCATTGCGCCACAAGGAGGGGATACGCATCCCCTCCTTTTTTATTGCCTGACTTGATTAGCGGCGAGATAAGATTGAGCGCGGGATCGTCGAGCCGTAGTTGAATGCCAGATAGATTTTGGCCGTCAGCGCGCCCACCGCCGATTGAATTGAGACCGGCGTGATCGCGCCGCCTTCCGCCGGCGCAGGGCCCGGGTTGTAGCTCAGCTTGACGTGATTAATGGAGCGGGCGAAATAACTGCTCGTACGCGGCAGCGATTCCGGCCACTGGTCTTTGAGATTCCGCGGATGAAAGTAGGCCGGCCAGTTGTGCGCCGCTTCGGCGCGCGCCGGCAAGCATAAACCGTGCGCGGTCAGCGACTGGAGGAATCGCTTCCAGGCGGCCACCTGATCTATGGTCTGCTCGAACGAAACCTCCATGCCGACGCGACTCAAGGTCTGCTCGTCTACGTCGAGGTGCAGGGCGACGTGCTGGACATAGTCGAGTAAGAAATTGATCACCCCGGCAATCGGCTCTCGCGCATGCGGCCAGCCGACCTGACGCAGATAACCGGTCAGCTCGCTCAAAGGCACGCGGTCCAGCGTCAGCCGATAGCCCGGCGTCTGCCGCGCCAACATCACGCCGACGTAGCTCAGCCGCGAAGGCGCGGGCCGCTCTTTGAGAATCTGCTCCAGCAAACCTTCTCGCGCCGGGTTGATCGTCATGCCGAGCGTTTCTAACCCTTCACGGATGATGGCGACGCTTTCGGCCAGCCGCGAGGCGACCTCGGGGCCGAGCAGCGGCGGGCGGCCCGCGTGATCGTCGAGGCTGAAAAAGAGATTCGGCGGCTTCAGCGTTTCGCTCTCATCGAGATCGAATTCAAGCCAGGCTTCCTTCACGGCTTTGTGCAGCGGGCGCAGCGCTTCGTTGCGGTGGCGGGCGAACTCGCGCACGCGCTGCCAGCCTTCCGCCTCGCCGAACTCTGCCTCAAGCCCTTCGGTCGCGGCCAACCACCTGAAGCCGCCATCCGCCGCCGTCGCGCGCAACGCCAGATCAACCGGGCGTTGCGGGCCGCCGAGCGGGCATTCGAGCAGCCCGCCCGACAACAGCGGTAAGCGCGCCAGGTAACGTTTGATGTTTGCCAGCGCCCCCGCGGGCACGAGGTCGCGGCTCAAGGCCGGCTCGATGAGCGGGAACAGAGTGAGCAAGCTGTGTTTCATGCATGGTCTCCCGCGGCCCTGGCCGCGCCATCGGCCATCATTGATTCGGCGTGTCGGGGTAAGTCGAAATCCATGTCACCTGATTGAGCGTGCCGTCATTCAGGTTGCCGGAATGATCGTAGAGCGTCGTGCCCGCGCCTTCAACCATCGGATACCATGCCCGCAAGGCACCTTCAGGCGTCGGCGTCTCGCTGCGCCGGCTCAGGAAATCGCTGCGGATGTCGTCAGCGTTAAGCGCTCCGCTCCACACGCGCACGTCAAAGATCAAGCCTTCAAAACCGCTCTGCCCTTCAGGGGCACCGGGGCTGCGGCCAAGCGTCAAGTTATCAGCATTCGCGCCAATCGTGCCGGTCGCCGCGGTCGGCGGCGTCAGCACGACATCATTCAAATAAAGCTGTACCTGCTGCCCGTCATACACACCGGCAAGGTAATACCAGATGCCGACTTTGAGCCTCGGCAGCGGGTTGCCCGGCTGCGCGACATAATCCGTGCCGCCGAGGTTGACGATAAAGCGCGGCACGCCGCCGCCGACGCGCAACTCCCAGCCGCCGTCGCTCTGATGTGTCGAAGCAATCACGTCATCCGTGTCGCCGTGGAAGGCCGTCGCCTTGAACCACGCCTCGACAGTGATGGCGTCTTGAATCGTCAGGCTGTCGCTCACAGGGATTTCAATCGTGCCGCCTGAGCCGGCTAGAAACTCTGCCGCGTAAGGCGGATTAAAGATGGCGCCGTGCGGCGCGTAGGGCAGCACGATGTGAACAGCGCCGCCTGTTTCGACCAGCGGCGTCAGCGTAATCGCTTCGGGAAAGCGGAAGTTGAACTGTTGCGCGAGCGCCGCTGTCGGATCAGCCGTGAAGGCGCTGTAGAAATCGCCGTCGGTCATCAGCAGGTAGTTCAACTGGCCTTTAAACATTCGCCGCGAGGTGAGCGCCATCGGCGCGACGCTGACGACGGCCACCGTTCCGACGCTCTCATCCAACGTCGCCAGGCCGCCCATGATTTCGCTTAATCCGCGCTTGTCATCTTCTGCCGCTTCGACTTCGTCTTCGATGGTCTGTGCTTCGGGGCCGGCATCGCTCAAGTCAGGGAGTTGCTCAGAGCCATCGAGCACGCCGTCGCTTTCGAGCTCGCCGGGCGACAGGACCGGATGCAGCACCCAATCGTCTTCGCTGGGCACGACCTCGCCGGTCGTGTCAGGCACGACGTGGTAAAAATGCATCGCGTCTTCGATGCTCACGTTGATGGTCAATCCCGTGGGCGGCGCGTTGCCGAACAGATCGGTCAAGGCGGCCACCGGGTCGCTGATGAGCAGGGCGCGCCACTCCGCGTCGTGGATCGATTGATTGATGATGAGCTGTTCCAAATGGCCGCGCACCACCGCATCCGGCAAACTGTGGGCAACGGTCGTGTCCGGCGGCTCGCCGCCATAAACCGAGATGACATCGCCGTGCGCCACAGCGGTCGTGCCGCCCAGCAAGTACCGGAACGCATACTCGCCGTCATCAACCGGCGCTGTGAATGGGAACTCGCCCGAAGCCGCGCCGCCTGTCGATTGGTAAGAGATCGGTGACACGTCCGAGTCGCTCAACCTGTAAAGGCCGACTTCATCGCTCGACGTTGTGTTGGTGGCGTTCCAGGTGACGGTGAGCGCGCCGCCCGGCACCACTGTCGTCGGCACGGCGCTGAGCGTAATGCGCCGCAAGGTCACGGTGATGGCATTGCTGCGCGCCGCCGCGACATCGCTGCCGGCGAAGAAGTAACGAAACTCATACTGCCCGGTCGTCTCCGGCTCGGTGAACTGATCGGGCGCGATGAAGGTCAGGCGGCCCGCGGGCGCAATGCCCGTGCGCTGCGTCGTGAGCGGCGATGCGTCGTCGGCATCAACCGCGAAGAGGCCGACGCGGTCGTTGATCGAGCCATTGAAGGCGTCCCAGGCCACGGCGATCTCTGCGCCCGACGGCACGGAGCCGGGCGTTGCGGCAATTGAAACCTGCGATGTTAAGACGGTCAGCAGATTGCTGCGAGCCGCGGGCGTGGATGTGCCGTATGCAAAATAGCGGAACTGGTAATGCCCTTCCTGCGCCGGCGCGGTGAAGAGAAGTGTGCCGGATGTGCCGCTGCCGATGGGCAGCGACGCGAGAGGCGTTGCGTCGCGGTCGGTGACTGCGAACATGCCGACCCAGTCATTCGCCGCGGCGTCGGGCGAATCCCAACTGACCGTCACCGCGACGTTCGGCGCGACAGTGTTGGGCGTCACCGAAAGCGTGGCCGCGCGCGGCGCAGATGCGCTCACCATGATTGAATTGCTGGTGCCGATGGCGGTCGTGCCGCCCGCCAGGTAACGGTATTCATAATCCCCGGCATCGGTCGGCGCGGTCGGCGTCAGCGTGCCTGAGTCATTGCCGCCTGTGTCGTAGGTCGTCTGCGGCGCAGCGTCGGGCGCGCCTACCAGAAACAGCCCGATCAAGTCGCCATTGGCGGGCGCGGACGCGCTCCACGTCACCGTCACCGGGTCGCCGCTGGCGACGGAGCGTGGCGAGGCGGTGAGCGTCGCCGTCGGCGGCTCCTCTGAAGCGACCGTGAACGGCGCGCTGTAAGCTTCGGCAATGGCGCCTGATTGCAGATAGCGCGCCTGGTAAAGCTGGCCATCAGGCAGCGTAAAGCTCGTTGTGCCTGCCATATAGCTCTGCGTCGATTTCTCCTGCCGCGGCGATGTGTCATACGGGTCGCTCGCCAGATACAGGCCAATCGTGTCAGCCGAGCCGGCCGTGTGCGTATTCCACCCGACGTTGACTTGCATTGTTCCCGGCTCAAGCGTGGCGGTCACAGAATAAACGCTGTTGACCTCCACGGTGATCGCGGTGCTGGTCACGGTGTAGTCTGCCGGCGCCCAGTAGTAGCGGAATTCATACTGGCCGGGCGTGGCCGGCGCGTTGAGGTAATACGTTCCGTCAATCTCGCCGGTGAGAGGCGCTTCCCATATCGGCTCGCCGCTGGGCGCGCCGACCGCATAGAGGCCCAGCGTGTCACGGGGGTCAGGAGAGACGGTCTGGCAAAAGACGGAGATGGGCTCGTAGGGCTGGCAGGTCCGCACCTGGACGGCGACGTCAATCGGCGGGTATTCCGCGACGACGGAATTGCTTCTGGCCATCATATTGTTTGTGGTCCCGTCGAAGTAGCGGAACTCATAAGAGCTCGACGGAGTCGGGGCAGGGACATCGGCATCGCCCGAGATGCTGCCCCCAGTCGTCTGCCGCCACAGCTCTGTATGGCCGTTGACCGCATACATCGCGACGTAGTCGGTGGCCTTGGGCGTGCCCTCGACTATGCTCCACTGAACCGTGAACTGCTGCTGCCTGCAATAGGCAGAGCTCGGAGTTGCGGTGAGGTAGTAATTCGTCATAGTTCACCTGCGCCGCCGCGTGGCGCTTACCAGTTCTTCGGGTTCAGGTAGTGGA
The DNA here is from genome assembly GCA_035275065.1 of Blastocatellia bacterium. Taxonomy (NCBI): domain Bacteria; kingdom Pseudomonadati; phylum Acidobacteriota; class Blastocatellia; species Blastocatellia bacterium. The sequence goes on along the minus strand of DATENM010000064.1, from coordinate 11,933 downwards.
CGACCGTGTGCGCCGCGTCCGACACCCAGTTGAAGACCCTCTTCATCGCGTCTTCGATCTCGCTGACGACATAGCCGGCGGCGCCGAGCGCGTCGTGAACGACGGTGTCGGCAATCTTCCATGTGTCTTTGAAGAACTGCGCCACGTCGTTCGCCGACTTGCCGAAGACGTTCTTCAGCGCCTGGGCGATCTGGCCGAGGTCAAAGCCGATGGCCTTCAACACCTTCGCCACATCATCATACGCCAGGCCGAAGACATGGCCGATGGCCTCGGCGACCGACTCGACATCGTAGCCCGCCGCCATCAAGGCGCGCGCCAGGTCGGTCGCGCTTGCGGCGTAGGCGCTCTTGATCATCGAGGCGATGTCGCGGACGCGCCACGACAGGACGTGAGCCACGCCCTTCAACAACTGCACCGCCTGCGTCAGCCCCGTGCGCAGCTCGCTGAACAGGATCGAGGCGATTTCGGTTGTCAGCGACAGCGCCCCTTGGCCGACGAAGGCGAACAGCGCGGTCACGTCTTGCAGGATGCGCGCCGCTATCGTCCAGAGGTTCGCCGCCAATGCTTCGACGTACTTCGTCAACAGGTCGGCAAGGCGCGTGATGCTGGTCGTCAACGTGGCGCTGATCGAGAAGCTATAACCTTGCAGGTTGAACGTCGCGCCGAAGGTCAGCAGGAACGCGCCACCCGGCCCGATGTGAAGGCTGAAATTCGCATTCAGATAAAGGTTGATCTTGATCGTGCCCAGATGACGGCCGCCCGTCGTCGTGATCGCAATATTCGAGACCGCGAAGTAGGCCGAGGCATCAACGGCAAACTCGTTCTTGTTTTGCAGGTACGAGTCGAAGTGGACCTGGCCGAGCCCCGAGATGCTGTAGTCGAAGTAGAAGTAAAACGCGCCGCTCGAAACCTGCGCGTTGACCGTGTACGACGAAATCTCGTACATCGTCAGCTTGGCGTTGAACGTCAGGTAGGGCGAAGTGGCCGAGTTGATCTCGAAGTACGGCCCCCTGGCCGGGTCGGTGGCGCTGGCCAGCGTGACGAGGTTGGCGATGTGCAACGGCACGTCCATCGAGCCGCGCGCCGAAATCCCCGTCTGATAGGAGACCTGGATGGCGAAGTCCGCCGTCAGCCCATAGAAGTAGAGCGACGTGCTGAAGGCCAGGCCGAAGCTGTAAAACTTCTTATTCCCCGGGTCGCGCCAGCCGAGCGGGTTGGCGACGACGATCAGCGTGAAGCCACGCAGCTCGATGTCGAGGAGGTCGCGCGGCACGTGGGCGCGCGTGAAGGTAAGAATCACGTCCTCCAGCTTGATCGTGCGGGACTCGATGGCCAGCAGCGCACTGGGGATGTCTTCTTCAACGTTGAACTCCCCCCCGACTTCAACATCGATCTGCGATGCGCCGGAGCCGATGACGACCTCGCCGCCGAGGCTGAAGGAGACCACCGCGCCGAGGCTGAACTCGACGCCCATGTTGACGATGATCAGGCCCCGGATGCCGAACGGATTGACCCACGGCGTTTCCGTGCGCAGCGCGAAATCGAGCTCCTCGCCCTGCAAGGCGATGTCGCCGCCGAGCGTGAACGACCAGCCGAACAGGTTGAACGTCATGTCCACATGAAAGTCTACGTAGAGATTCAGTGGCTGCATCGTGAGGTAGACGTTGTTGAGAACGACATCAGAGCCGATCAGATTAAACGAGCCATTGAGCGCCGCCGTCAGCGTCGTGTTGTCGTAATTGTCCCACGGAATCACGGCGCTCAACATGAGGCTCGTCGAGCCGCCGAGCAATCGGGAGACCGTGTTGAGCGGGCCGCCCTGCAACAGCAACTCGGCGTAGAACTGCATCCCCGCCTGCACGCCATGCTGCGGCGTGCTCGGCAGTCTGGACGGGAAGGCGACGGCCTGCGTCGAGATCGAGCGGAAGCTGAAGGTCGGGTCGTCTACAGTGGCGACGATCAGTGACAGGTTGCGGAACTGGAGCCACGCGAGCGAGCTGAATGTCGGCGAGAGATCGGCCAGCGTCCAGGTCTGCGGCAACACGAAGCCGAAGGCGAAGCCTGTGCCGGCGTTGGTGTTGATGAATTCGATTTCGAAGTCGCCCCAGTCGACGCTGTCGTATTCGACCGAGGTGCCCAGCGCCAGGTAAAAATTGCCTGTGCCGAAATTCTCTTCGATGAAGAGAACCGAGTTGATTAACTGAAGGTCGGGCAGGTCGTATTTGAGCGGCTGCGTGCTGAACAAGTCAATCAGCTCGGTCAGGCTGATCGAAGGGAGCTGGCTGGTGAACTGGATGTCACCCGGCAAATTCCAGACGACATCGATGGTGGCGCTGCCGATGCCGAGCTGGCCGCCGATCATCGCCAGGGTGCTGTCCTGTGTGTGATCTATGGCGAAATAGACTCGCTGAATGGCCAGGTCGGTCTTGCCCAGCGAGATCGTCCAGTCGGAAGTCACCATCGCCGAACCTTCGTAGGTGCCGTTGAGCGCATCGATGAAGAATTCCAGCTCGGCGACCGCAATCGTCGGCACATCCGGCAGGCTGCCGACGAAGTATTCGGCGATCTCTTTCAGGTTGATATTCGTTGCCGGGTCGAGCTGGCCCGACAGCGAGAATTCTGGATAGGCGCCTTCGATATTCATTACGCCGGTGCCGATGCCTATCTGTCCGTACAGTCCGAGGGCGATTTCAGAAGAACCCGACTGCGCCAGCGGATCGAGAAGCGTGAATTGCAAACCGATTTGCTCGACGGTGAAAAGATTCGGGATGATGGTCCACGATTGATTGGTCGCCACACTGGTGGTCACGGTTACCAGCTCGGCGTCCTCCGGGTCAACGACGACTTCAAAGCCGATCAAGCCGATAGGGAAGTCACTGCTCCAGCCGGGCGGCAGCACGCCGCTCAAGGGGGTGCTGTTCATCAGGCCCTCAAGCTCAGAGAGCGCCGCGCTGATGACGTTCTCCAGGTCGAGGTCAAAGACCAGCAGGGAGCCGCTGTCCTGGTAGGCGGCGCGAACCGGCAGGACGACCGCCGTATCCGATGTCCTGAACGTGATCTTGGCCTCAAGCCCGATCTCTGCATAGGCGAGCGGCGGCGCGCCGGGCGGGTCGGTGTTGACCACAGAGCTTGACAGTGTGAGCTGCGCGGGGGCTTCAAAATAGCCTAGCTCGATGGCGGTGCCGAGCGGCGCCACAAGCTCCATCTGCGGGACTTGATTGACCAGCGCAATCGGCCCCTGCACGGTCAGACTGGTCTGACCTGAGAACAGCCAGGTGATCGCCGCCAGCGAGCCCGATAACGGCAACGTGCCGCCAAACGACAGTCCCGGCGGCACGTCATCCGAGACGCGGAAGGAATTGAAATAGAACTTCGAGCCGCTGCCGAACTGCAATTGGGCGAACGATGTGGTGGCAAGCGCCGGGAAGCTGCTGGCAAACGTCCAACTCGGCGCTACCGCCGCCGTCATCGCCAGTTCCGCCTCCGTGCCATCGGCTGAGACGGTAAAGACGGCTTCGATCTGCATGCCGGTAAACGGCGCCACCCCGCCCGCGCCGGTGACGCTGACCGACGTATCGCCCTGTGTGATTTCGGCGTTGTTGATAATCAGCGCGTCGCCGGGCAGGTAGGCGTCAATCAGCGCCTGAACGTCGCTTGAGCCGAGCGCCGAATCCGGCAATGTCAGCGTACCGGCGTGGTAATACGCCGAGTTGGTTAGCGTCGTATAGATTTGATCAATAGTCATTAAATCGGCTTTCTCGTCCCGGACGCAGCGCACGATAGGGGATCAGACATCGAAGGTTGCATAGACCGGCAAGTGGTCGCTGACGATGCGGTAGTAGATACGCCAGGCGTCGGTGACGTTGGTCGGCGGGTTCGTTGTGACCTTGCCGAATTGCGGCCTTATCGCAAGCCGCGCGTTGAGGGTATTGATATCAAACCTTCCGGCGCACTGCTGGAGACTGCTCAGGCCGCCACCGCCGCCCACGGGGTTGACGAACTCGTTAATCGTATCCTGAACCTGTCCCTCGCTGAGCGCTGAGTTGTGGGCGAAGATGTTGTCGTAGGCATTGACGCGGAAGGTTAGTGAAGTCGGGGCGGCGGCGGCAGGGTTGTCGCGCACCAGCGAGGTTTTGGCGTTGTCGCCGGACGCAAACGGCACCGCCGGTGTGGCGGCCCAGCCCTGTGCCGCGTTGGTGACGTTTGTGTAAGCAGCTGGGGAGGTGAGGTAATTGACGTTGAAGTCGCCGCTGACGACAGAGACCGGAACCGGCGTGTCCACCCCGTCAACGACGATCTGCCTGACCGGCGCGACGTTGGCAATGTTGATGATCCCATTGTCCTGATTATTGCCCCCCTTGCAGGCGTGATAGCAGATGACCGTGAAGATGGTGCCTGCCGTGGTACGGAAGGCGACGTAACCCGGCCAGCGGCCCCCGCGCCCCACCGTCGACGACGCAAAGTTCAGGTCGTTGCCGTCAATGTCCTTGTGAGTCAGGCCCTTAACCACCTGACCGTTGCTGTCACGCAGGACATCGAATCCGCGCCCCCTGCGGTAGGCAATAAAGTAGACATCATTCTTGTTAGACGGTACCAGTTGGACGGTCCAATTGACGAACGTCGTTTTTTTGACCGCTCTCAAAAATAGTTTCCTGAAGCCCGCGGCGGTGCTACCGCACACTTCCAGCACCGAGACGATGTCGGCGCCAAGCATCTCTACGTTTTCGCCAATCGTCCGTAGCAACGCCGACATCTGGGGTGGCCGTGGCCGGCGCCCGGTGTAGGGGACAAACCGTCCGCGATCATCTGCCTCGAATTCACCGACCTTCGATGGGCCGAGAGTTCTAATATTCCATGACAGTAGCGTCAGCGCTGGCATCAACCCACCCCCTTGAGAACTGATTAGGTTAAACTGCTGTTTGAAACTGCGGGAAAAAGCTTGCTAAAAGGACGACAACCGTCGGGCGGTGAGAGAGGCCAGTCAGGTAAGGCAACCCCTTCACCGGGCGTATGTTATACCATAGGGTTTTGATGCCCGCAACCAGCGCCTGTCGCGGCGGCTTTTTCCAAATGAAATTGATTCGCGTTATAATGGCGCTGCCCGATTCAACTGCGCGCCGGAGGCCCTGTTTTGTTATCGCGTCTATTCACACGGCGATTCACCGCAACCTTTATTGTCGTTATGTTGCTGGCGGCTGGCGGCGCGGCGCGCCAGAACCCGCCCGCGCCGTTGCGCCTGCTCGATCTAACCGGCCAAGAGGTTGACCCGCTTCAGACCAGGGGGTCGAAGGCGGTGGTTTTTCTCTTCGTTCGCACCGATTGCCCGATCTCGAATCGCTACGCGCCCGAAGTCCGCCGCCTCCATCAGAAGTTTGCCGGGCGCGGCGTCGGCTTCCGGCTGGTCTACACGGACGCGGACGAATCGGTCGAGATGATTCGTCAGCACCTCAAAGCGTATGACTATCGCCTGGAGGTCTTGCGCGACCCGCGGCACGCGCTGGTCAAGCTCGCAGGCGTGCGCGTCACCCCGGAGGCCGCCGTCTTCGTCGCCGGACGCCGGGTTTACCGTGGCCGCATCGATAACCGCTTCGTCGCGTTCGGCAAGACACGGCCCGCGCCAACCATCCATGATCTTGAGGCGGCTTTGGATGCGATCCTTCAGGGCAAAGCGGTAGCCTCTGAAACCACCACCGCCATCGGCTGCTACATTTCGGAACCGTAAGGCTGAGCCTCGGCAAGCCGGCTGCTCCCGGTGAGGTTTCGGCCCTGGCGCAGATGCGCGCCGCGATAGCCGCGCCCGCCGCCTGCCTGACAATCTGATATGACAGCTCGACCCGCGGGTGAATAGGTCTTTGAGCGATGGCCGTTGGCCTTAACCGCAGCGCCCTGTCGCGAAATCCGCCAGCCTCATTCTGCTCAGGCAAAGGGTTGAGCGGCATGGCGCGCATGCTTGACAGCTTTCATGAGGATGTGATAGAACGGAAGCCACTTTCTAGCAGAGTGGGGAGTCAGGTGCAGGTCCCAAATCAACGGCCTTCATAACATCGCTGATGATCTGGGGCACAACCGGAAGGACGTGCAATCCTATAAGCGGTTGCGTGAGAGGCGAGACGCAACCGAAAGGCCGCGGCAGACGGCCCTAAACCAATACGCTCTGGAGTCATCCGCGGCGACCGCCCGAAGCAAGCGGTCGCTAATTAGCAGCGCCGCCAAGACGCTGTACCACAGTTACCGTTAATCAGGCTCTCAGTACCCCTGGAACTCATGCGAGTTGAGCATCCCATTTGCTGTTTGCCTAACTTCTAACTTGCCCTTTGCCTCTGCGCAGGTCGAGGGCAGATTTCGGGAGGCACCACTTATGCTAAGAAAGGCAATGCCGTTGCTGATATTCAGCCTGCTGCTGCTGCTGACAGCTCTGTCTGTCGACAGCCGGGCGCAGGCTGTTTACGGGAGTATTGCTGGCACCGTCACTGACCCGCAAGGGGCCGCTGTGGCCGATGCGACAGTGACGGTCACCGACATCGCCAAAAACACCTCGACGACCGTGAAGACTAACGAGTCGGGGAATTACAACGTCACCCACCTCATCCCCGGCAGATACAGCGTGAAGATCGAAGCGCAGGGTTACAAGGGCGTAACCCAGGAGGTGGAGGTCAAGGCGGACGTCGGGGCGCGCACCGACTTCGCCATGGAAGTGGGCGCGATGACCGAACAGGTCAACGTCACCGCCGACGCCCAGCAACTCTCTCTGAAAACCGACCGCGCCGACGTGGCGACGACCTTCAATACGCGGCAACTCGAAGAACTGCCGATCCTCGACCGCAACTTCACCAAGTTTCTGCTGCTGACGCCGGGCACCCAACAACTCGGCTGGCAGCACGCCTCGAGCGAAAACCCACAAGGCTCTGTGCAGATCATGGTGAACGGGCAGCACTTCAGCGGCACGTCGTTCCAATTGGACGGCACCGACAACCAGGACCCGATTCTCGGCATCATCGTCATCAACCCGACGCTGGAGTCGACGGTCGAGTCGAAGATCACCACGCAGAATTATGACGCCGAGTTCGGCCTGGCCATCGCCGGCGTCGTCACGGCGCAAACCAAGTCGGGCAGCAACGAGCCGCACGGCAGCTTGTTTGAGTTTCGCCGCAATGACGAAACCAGCGCCCGCAACCCGTTCTCGCAATCCGCGCCCAACTCGCTTACCGGCAGAGCCATCCCCGACACGCTGTGGAACCAGTTCGGCGGCGCTTTCGGGTGGAAGCTCAAGAAGGATAAAAACTTCATCTTCGGCGACTATCAAGGGACGCGCCGCAAGAATGGCGGCTCGGTGCTGACGACGGTGCCGACGTTGCTGGCGCGCAAGGGCGACCTCAGCGAGTATGGCCGCACCATCTTTGATCCGCTGACCGGCTCAAGCACGGGCGTCGGGCGCGTGGCCTTTGCCGGCGCGCGCATTCCGAACAATCGCCTGTCGCCGCAAGCCCTGACGCTCATCAACATGCTGCCGCCGCCGAACCGGCCCGGCATCGAGAACAATTACAGCGCCTCGGGCATCGAAGCCTTCAACAGCGATCAGTTCGACATTCGCGACGACCACTTCTGGAGCGAGAAGCTGCACCTGTTCGGGCGCTACAGCTTCGCGCGTTACGATAAGTCCGGCCCCGGCGCTTTCGGCACGCTGCTCGGCGGCCCGGCCTTCGATAATATCTTCTTCTCCGGCACGTCGTCGGTGCGCAACCAGTCGGTGGCCTTCGGCTTCGACTACACTTTGAGCACCAAGACGATCACCGACTTCCGCTTCGGCTTCCTCCGCTACCGGGTGAACGTTGCGCCGGGCGGCGTGGGGACGACGCCGGCGGCGGATGCCGGTATTCCGGGCCTCAACATTGATGACGTCTTCACCACCGGCATGCCGGATTTCGGCATCCGCGGCCTGGGCGGCTTCAAGTTCGGCTACTCTCTGGACGTCAACCAGTGCAACTGCCCGCTCGATCAGCAAGAGCAGCAGTTCCAGTTCGTTAACAACTGGAACTTCATCCAGAGCAACCACACCTTCAAGACGGGCGCCGACATTCGTTACGCGATGAACCTGCGCGTCCCGTCGGATGCACACCGCGCCGGCCAGTTGCGCTTCGAGCCGGGCCGCACCTCTGACTTCAATGCGGATGGAACGATCCGCACCGAAGGATTGGGAATTGCGACCTTCCTGCTCGGCGATGTCAGCAACTTCCAGCGTTATGTCGGCAGGACCACCACGGCGGCTGAGCGTCAGCGCCGCTGGTTCTTCTACGGTCAGGACACCTGGCGCGCGACGCAGAAGCTGACGATCAACTACGGCCTGCGCTGGGAGCTGATTTTCCCTGAGCGCGTCAAAGAAGATGGCGACGGCAGCTTGCTGAACCTCGACACCGGCCTGTTGTTTGTCGGCGGCGTCGGCGACGTCAATCGCCACTTCAACGTCGACCCGACCTACAAGGCGTTGGCGCCGCGGTTGGGCATCGCCTACCAGTGGACAGAGAAGACAGTCATTCGCGCCGGCTATGGTCGTAGCTTTGACATCGGCGTCTTCGGCTCGCTCTTCGGCCACACGGTGACGCAGAACCTGCCGGTGCTGCAACAGCAGGACCTGGCGACTTCTTCTTTCGCCCGCGTCTTCACCCTGGCGAGCGGCCCGCCGGCGCCGTTCTTCCCGGCAGTGCCTGACAACGGCAAGCTGCCGTTGCCCAACGGCATCTTCGCGCGCGCCAGGCCGTTCACCCAGACGCTGCCGACGGTTGATGCCTGGAACGTCACCGTGCAGCATCAGTTGAAACAGAATACGTCGGTCGAAATCGGCTATGTCGGCAACAAGGGCACGCACGTCTTTGCCGGCAACGGCCCGGCCTTCAACGTCAACCAACCGGTCAGCAACCTGTCGCAGCCGGATGCGAACCTGCGCAAGCCGTTCTTTAGCAAGTATGGCTGGACGCAGGGCATCGACTTCTTCTGCAACTGCGCCGACAACCGTTACAACGCCTTGCAGACGAAGTTCGAGACGCGCTTCTCGGGCCTCAGCATCCTGGCGCACTACACGTTTGCGCGGGCGCTGAACAACTCGGACAACTACTTCCCCTACAACCGCGAAATCGGTCGCGGCCCGACCGACGAAGACCGCACGCACGTCTTCCTGTTCTCGGACGTGTGGGATTTGCCGATTGGCCGTGGCAAGGCGCTGTTGGGGAATGCCTCGAAGACGGTAGACCTCATCTTCGGCGGCTGGCAGCTCAACACCATCACCACGTGGTCGAGCGGTCTGCCGTTCACGCCTTCGGTGTCGGGCGCCAACTGCTCGGTCAACGCTGGCCCGTGCCAGCCTGATCTGGTCGGCGACCCTGATGGCCAGCGCACGCAGCAAAACTGGTTCGCGGTCGGCATCGGGGCCGGCTCGCCGTGGGCCAAGGCGGCACCGGGACAGTTCGGCAACGTCGAGCGCAACAGCTTGCGTGGGCCGCACTTCTTCAATACCGATGCGTCGCTGTTCAAGAACTTCCACATCTCGGAAAGCAAGAAGCTCGAATTCCGCATCGAGTCCTTCAATGCTTTCAACCACGTCAATCTCGGCCAGCCTGATAGCTGCGTTGATTGCGGCAGCAACGCCGGCCACATCAATGGTCTTGCCACCGGCGCGACCATGCGACAGTTCCAGTTCGGGCTAAGATTCCTATTCTAGTCTCGACTGGCTGAACCCGTGTGGCTGATCTGCGGCGCGCGAGCGCTTCAGGTCAGCCACCCCTTTCTTTAGCAAGCGGGATCAAGGTAGGCGACAACTCGCGCTCCAGCCTGTAGTCAATTCATGAGCAGGACATTCACTCCCATTATTCCCCGTGCCATTTTCATAAGTGCGGTGGTCTTCAACCTGATGGCGCTCGCCGGACAGGCGCGGTCAAACTTCATGCCGACGCCTTCTTCGCCGCCGCCCGGCCCTCGGACATTCAACAAAGACATTGCGCCCATCGTTTTTCAGAATTGCGCCGCCTGCCATCATCCCGGCGGCCCCGCGCCATTCAGCCTGCTCAGTTTTCAGGACGTCAAGAAGCGCGCCCAGCAGATCGTCGCCGTCACCGAGAGCCGCTATATGCCGCCGTGGCTGCCTGAGCCGGGCTATGCCGAGTTTGTTGGCGCGCGCCGTTTGAGCGACGAGCAGATCGCCGTCCTCAGGCAATGGCTGGCGCAGGGCGCAATCGAAGGCGCGCCGGCAGATTTGCCGCCCGTGCCGCGATTCACCGCCGGCTGGCAACTCGGCCCGCCCGATCTGATCGTCACCATGCCGCAAGCCTACAAGCTTGCGGCCGACGGCCCGGACGTCTTTCGCAACTTCGTTATTCCCATCCCGGTCGCGACGACGCGCTATGTCAAAGCCGTCGAGATTCTTCCCGGCAATAAACAGGTCGTCCACCATGCCAATCTCTTGGTTGATCGAACCCGGTCATTTCGTCGCCTCGATGCGCAAGATCAGGAAGTCGGCTTTGCCGGCATGGATGTGCGCGTCGAGTCCGAGAATTTCGACCCCGACAGCCACTTCCTGTTTTGGAAGCCGGGGACGCCGCAGGCCAGCGAGCCTGAGGATATGGCATGGCAAGTAGACAAAGGCACCGATCTGATTTTGAACCTGCACCTGAAGCCTTCGGGCAAGCCGGAGATGATTCAAGCCAGCATCGGCCTGTATTTCACAGACCAGCCGCCGACGCGCTTTCCCATGCTGTTACAGCTTGAGCATGACGGCATGATCGATATTCCGCCGGGCAAGAAAGATTTCGTCGTCACCGATGAGTTCGAGCTGCCCGTAGACGTTGACGTGCTCGGCGTCTACCCGCACGCGCACTACCTCGGCAAAGAGATTCAAGGCTTCGCGACATTGCCCGATGGCACACGCAAATGGCTCATCAAGATTGCCAATTGGGACATCAACTGGCAGGCGGTCTATCATTACGTCAAACCGATCTTTCTACCCAAAGGCTCGATCATTTCGATGCGCTACACTTACGACAACTCCGCGGCCAACGTGCGCAATCCGAACTCGCCGCCGCGGCGCGTCGTCGCCGGCAACCGCTCTGCCGACGAGATGGGCCATCTCTGGGTTCAGGTCTTGCCGCGCAGCCGCGATGACGCGCGGATTGTTTTACAGGAAGCGCTGATGCGACAGCGGCTGCGGAAGTATCCGGACGACTTCACCGCCCACTTCAATCTCGGCTCGGTCTGCTTATCCGAGGGCCGGACGGAAGAGGCGCTCGGCCATTTTCGCGCCGCGGTTGAGGCGCGGCCCGACGATGCGTTGGCGCGCACCAATCTCGGCGCGGCGCTGCAAGCTCTGGGTCAGGTAGATGACGCCATCCGTGAATTTCGCGAAGCCCTGCGCCTCAGGCCCGACTACGCCAACCCGCACTACAATCTCGGCACCTTGCTGTTGTCGCAAGGCCGAATCGAGGAAGCGATTACGCATTTCAACGAGGTCTTGCGTCTTCAGCCCGACGACGCAGGGGCGCACAATCACCTCGGCGAAGCCCTGGCAACTCAGGGCCATTTGACCGAGGCCGCGGCGCAGTTTGAACAAGCGCTGCGCCTCGATTCGCAAGCCGACGAGGCGCACAACAACCTTGGCAAGGTCTTCGCCATTCGCGGCGACTGGGCGCAAGCGAGGGCTCACTTTGAAGAGGCGCTGCGCATCAATCCACAGCACCGCGAGGCGCGCGAGAATTTAAGGCGGGTGCGCGCCCAGATGGAGAAGCCTCACTAGCGCGGTTTATATAGATGTAGCGCAATCGGACAAGTGCAAGCACATCCGAAACAGGTAAGTGCAAGCACATCCAGAACAGTATTCTATAAGAAAACGGATTCTGGAGGTCACTTGAAATGGCTAAAAAAGCGCTGTTGAAAAACGCCGCCGCGACATG